>JABGQJ010000428.1 GCA_018648945.1 Victivallales bacterium | reverse complement strand
CCGTGCCCCGCATATTCAGCGTCCCAACCCCGAAATACACCGCATCGGCGCCGGCCTGCAGCGCCGCTTGGAGACAGGTGAAATCCCCTGCGGGAGCCAACAACTCGGGCCGGGAAGAGGGCTGGGAAGGGCGAGTGGTATCCATGCCCAACTATACCACCAGCTGCGAGGGGGGGGGGGGCGAATTCACCCCTGATATGGGGAAAAGCCGGGTTTGGCCTTGCCCTCGTGGGGTTGGTGATGGAATGTTGGGTAGGCACAGGGCCGCGGGTACTGGCGCGACCAACTCGGATGACGCATGGCGAAACGCAGACGCAACTTGTTTCTTCGGCTCAGGGACCGGTTCTATCTCGGGCCCACCTTCATGGGCATCGACTCCCGGACGGAGAAACGGCGAGGGTACAAGTCCCCCACGGTCCTTGGCGTGCGGTGGCTGTACGCCTTTGGTTCGCGGCACCTGACCACGGCAGGGCTGCTGCTCATTCTCTGCTCGGGCCTGACCCTGCTTTACGCCATGTTCAGCCTGCTGATGCCAATCCACCTGCTGGCCTTCACGATGGTGGGCATCGTGGTCGTCGACATTGTGGCGGGACTGCCTCTGGCGCCTCGCGCCCGAGCCCGGCGCGACCTGCCAACCCGCATGGCATGCGGGTCCGAACACACCATCCGCTACACCCTCCACAACGATTCCCTGTTCACCGCCCGGGACATCCATCTCGATGCCCTGCCGTATCCGCGGGGGCTGGAGCTGCCCCAGGGGCGAGCCATCCTCGCCACCGTCCCGCCGGGCGAAACGGGCGTGGCCAGCGCCACGATCCAGGCCGGGCGGCGCGGACGCTACCACTTGCCTGCCATGCGGGCCGACTCGGCCTTCCCGTTCCAGCTCTGGCGCTGGGGCCGCGAGGGAGAGGGCGCGCGGGCACTGACCGTCTACCCGGCATTCACCCCCCTCACGGCGATCGACATGCCCTCCGGCATGCGCTACCAAGCGGGGGGCATCGCCCTCAGTTCCCAAGTGGGGCAATCCATGGAATTCCTCGGTTGCCGCCAGTTCCGCCAAGGCGACGACATGCGCCGACTGCACTGGCGCTCCTGGGCGCGCGTGGGCTACCCCGTCGTGCGTGAGTTCCGCGAGGAGTACCTCTGCCGCACCGCCCTTATCGTGGACACCGCCCGCCCGGCCCCCTACCTGTGGGACGAACTGCTGCGCCCAATGGATCTGCCACTGGAGTCGGTCATCTCCCTGGCCGCTGCCGTGGCCGACTACCTGGCCGATCAGGACTTCGTGGTCGATCTGTTCGCGGCCGGGCCGGACGTCTACCGCTTCCGAGGCGGGCGCAGCCTGGGGTTCCTCGAGAACATCCTGGATATTCTCGCCTGCGTGAAGCCCCACTACCGCGAGCCCTTTGCGGAATTCAGCGACGAACTGGTCCATGAAGTGGCGGAGATCAGCAGCGCGGTATTCCTCCTCCTCAAATGGAACGACCGCCGCCGGGAACTGGTGGAAGCCATGAGCGTGGCCGGGGTGTCGGTGCGGGTCTACCTTATCGTCTCGACAGCGGGCAAGGAGCCCGCCGACCTACCGGACCACGTGATCGTGTTGCTGGCCGACGATGTGCTGTCGGGAAAGGTGATCCGGCTATGAACCACGGCGAAGCCAAACGGAAAGACACGTTCGCCCTGGCCATGATGGCCCTGGTGCTGGCCTTCCCCACGATCATCTTCACCGTGGTCGCGGACGCCCCCCAGACTGCGGCCGTCGTGCTCTTCGGGCTCGCAGTCTCCGCCAGCCTGCGCAAGCCGCTGATCCGGTCCACGCGGACCTACGTCTACACCATGTTGGCGGCTCTGGTCGCCACCGTTGGGCAACACCAGTTCCTCCCCGCCAATGCGGACCGCTTCTTCCTGATGCCAGGGGACATCTACTGCCCCATGCTTCTCTACCTGGCGGTCTCCCTTACCCTGTTCGAAGCGCGTGACAGCGTGGTCGCCTCCGTCGTGTCCCTCGCTGTGCTGACCACCATGATCGCCGGGAACGTGTTGTCGATCCACACGCAGAGCCCGACCTTCCTGAATGTGATCAGTACCCCGGAGGAGTTCCACCGGCTCTACGGCATCATCGTCGCCGGCCAGGCGTTGGCCATCGTCCTCCTGCTGGGACGGTGCGTCCGGCAACGCGCCCAGGACACCAAGCAGAAGCGCGACCGGCTGACTCGTACCGCGGTGTTCACCGCCTGCGTGATTCTCGTCTTGGTGGCCGCCCTGGCCATGCGCTCCGGGGCCATTCAGTTCCAGCGCCGCTTCCAGGAGGCGATATCCGACTTGCTGCAACGGTACGTCCGCAACCGGGCCACACGCACGGTGTTCAGTCGCGAGGTGGACCTGTGGCGAACGGCAAGGCTCCGCAGCCGCCAGGACCAGACCATCGTCCTCCGCGTCCGGGCCAAGCGATTCCCCGGGTACCTGCGCGGCTATGTGTACCGCGACTACGAGAACGGGCGTTGGCGCGCCGACGAACCGGGGCCACCCCTCCATCCGGCCACCGCCAAGAGCGACCATATCACCTTCCATGTGTTCGAACGCGCTTCCCCACCCCAGGCCGACCAGGCAGACCGGCTGGACATGCTGCCCGCCAGCGACTTCCAGAGCCAGGTCCTCCTGGCACCGGGCGACACCGCCCAAGTGGAGTTGATCTGTCCCGAACTCCGCAACTCCCCCGACGGCGAAATGACCCCGGGCAAATGGGACACACGCACCGGCTATGTCCTGGTGGCGCCAAGGTACCCCACCGGGTTCGCCTACCCCGGGCCGGCCGGGAAGGAACTCGACGCCGAGGCCTACCTGGGGGTGCCAGACGGCCTCGCACCGCACCTGCAAGCAGTCGCCGACGAGGTATTCGTTGATCTCCCGGAAGGAGCATCCACCGACGCAACGGTCGCTGCCCTGATCGGGCACCTGCGACAGAACTTCCAGTACGAGCTGGGCGTGAGAATGAAGCCAGGAGCGGGCGACCCCGTGCTACAGTTCCTGACCCGGTGGCGGCGAGGACACTGCGAACTCTTCGCGGCCAGCACGACGCTGCTCCTGCGAATGCGGGGCATCCCGACCCGGTACGTGACCGGCTTCATGTGCGCGGAACAGCCAGCTGGCGGCCGCTACTACCTATCCCGCCTACAGGATGCCCACGCCTGGGTGGAAGCCTACGACAGCGACCTGGGCCACTGGGTACTGGTGGAACCGACACCGGCCTCCGGGGTGCCGACAGGCCACTCCGACACCTCCTTGCTCTGGTCGCTAATGGACTCCCTCCGCTTGGCTTGGCAGCAGATGCTGGCGCTGATGAAGCGCGGGTACATTGCCCAGGCCCTGGCCGCCCTCTTCACGGGAATCGGTGCCTGCATCTTGGCAATCTTCGCCCATCCGGGCCGGGCGACCGTCGCGGTGGGTGCCCTGGCGGCCCTGCTCTACTGGCTCGTCTGTCGCGCCCAGCATCGACAGCGAGCCGAAGCGAAGGAACTGGGCGAGGGGCGTTGGCTGCTCCGCCGCAGCCGCAAGCGGCTCCTGCGCCAGTTCCGCAACGCCGGCGTGTCGCCCACGCCCTCGGACAGCTTCCGGGGTCTGCTCGCGAGACTGGCGCACAGCAACGCCTCACAGGCAGCCCTACTGACCCCAGCGATCGGGGAATACGAACGGCTCCGCTACGGCCCAGAACAGCCGTCCACGGAAGAGATCAGAGCCTTTGAGGAGAGGATACGGGAAACCCGGCACCCACGCCCGAAACCATGACCTCAGAGGGGGTCGAAGACGGCCGCAGGACCCGCCCTAGTGCTCGTGATCGTGGTCATGACCATCATGCTCGTGATCATCGCAGCCAGCGTGGGCGTCGCAGACCGGGCACCCGGTTCCTTTCTGGACGCCAGTGGCCCGCCAGAGTCCCCGGGCCACCACGATGGCGGCAAGAACAACAAGGGGAACGGTCACGTAGGTGGGCATGGTAAACGCCAAATCGGGCATATGAATAGTCCTGCGAGCCAATGCTTGGGTATGGGGGACGTTGTCTAATAGAGTATAGGGCCGTCCATTCCCGATGCAATGGGATTCCGCCATGTCGCCTCCCCGCGAGCTAGACCCAGCTGCTGTCGCTGCCGCGCAAGCCCCCCGTCCCCGCCTGACGGTGCTCTTGCTGGCGGCAACCGATGTGCTGGCGCTCGCGGCCTGCAACGTCGCCGCCGTCTGGGGATACTGGCTGATGGGTGGGGAGTATGAGCTGACGCTCTACCTGCGACTCTCTCCATGCCTGATGCTATTCCCGCTCGTCTACGAGTTTGCCGGGCTCTACCACGGGGTCGCACTCTACCCCGGCGTGGCCCTGGAGCCGGCGGAGGAACTGCGCCGCACCTCCTGCGCAACCACGCTGGCCTACATCCTCCTCGGCTCCGCCACCTTCCTCTCCAAGAGCGGCCCGGTGTTCTCGCGCGGGGTGTTCTTGTTGGCCTGGGGCTTCAGCCTGGGCGCCATCCCTTTGGCCCGCGAGGCCCTGCGGCGATGGTGCTGCCACCGCCCATGGTGGGGAATGGCCTGCGTGATCATGGGAGATGGGGAATTGGCGCACCAATTGTCCGGCTGGCTGGCCGCCCACCCCGAGTACGGCCTGCGCCCGGTGCGCGTCCTCGGCGACCACGTGCCACAGACGGCGGCGGACTATGCCGAATGCGGGGTCCGTTACGCCATCCTCGCCGAGCCGGGGCTAGACCGGCACCGCCTGCTCGAGTTCCTGCAGGACGAAGGGCGCTACTTCCCGCACGTGTTGATGGTGCCGGACCTCCACGGCGTCTCCGGCTGGTGGTTCTCCGCCCGGGATCTGGGACCCGCCTTCGCGCTTGAGGTCCGACGCAATCTGCTGCTGCCCTTCTCGAGAGGCTGCAAGCGAACCGTGGAACTGGCCGTGGTCGCCCTCCTGCTCCCGCTCGTGCTGCCACTCGCCCTGGTCCTCGCCGTGGCAGTCAAGCTCACCTCGCGCGGGTCGGCGCTTTTCCGGCAGCAGCGGATCGGGCGGGGCGGCAAACCCTTCGCCATGCTCAAGTTCCGCACCATGATCAGCGATGGTGACCGCGTGCTGGAGGAGTACCTGGCCCAGTACCCAGACGAACGGCGCGTATGGGAAGCCGAACGCAAACTGCAGCGCGATCCGCGCGTCACCTTTGTCGGGCGCTTCCTCCGCGTCACCAGCCTGGACGAACTGCCCCAGTTCTGGAACATCCTGGCCGGCGACATGAGCCTGGTCGGGCCCCGCCCCATTGTCGAGGCCGAGATCCCCAAGTATGGCGACACCTTCGGGCTCTACACCCGGGTCTGCCCCGGTCTGACCGGCCTCTGGCAGGTCTCCGGTCGCAACGACCTCGCCTTCCAGGAGCGCGTAGCGCTGGACGCCTACTACGTGCGCAAGTGGTCCTTCTGGCTCGACCTCTACATCCTCCTGCGCACCCCACGCACGATCGTGACCAGAGAAGGCGCGTACTAGCCGGGGCGAGCTATAGTTCGGTAGTCAACACACACCGCGCAACACGCTCGCCAGCCATCCGGGAGATCCCGCCATGCCCCGCGCCATTCGCCTCTCCGAGCACCTCTGGGAAACTCCCGAAATCACCCATATCAACCGCCTGCCCGCCCACTCCTGCCTGATCCCCTATCCCGATCAGGCCACGGCCCAGGGCCGGGAGCGCGGACGGTCCGCCTGGTTCCAGCTCCTCAACGGCACCTGGAAGTTCGAGCTGCTCGAACGCCCGGAAGAAACCGACCAGGCCAGTCTCGGCACCGACTTCGACGACTCCGCCTGGGCCGACATCACCGTGCCCGCCAACTGGACCTGCCAGGGCTTCCGCGACCTGCCCGTCTACACCAATGTCCAGATGCCTTGGGAGAACCGCCCTCCCCTCGTGCCGGCCGCCAACCCCACCGGCATCTACCGCACCACCTTCACCGTGCCCGAATCGTGGCAGGGCCGCCGCACAGTCATCCACTTCGCCGGGGTCGAGAGCTACTATGAAGTCCATCTGAACGGTCGCCAGATCGGCATGGCCAAGGACTCCCGCCTGGCCTCCGAATTCGACCTCACCGACGCCTTGGCGCCCGGTGAGAACCAGTTGGCAGTCCGGGTGATCCGTTGGAGCGATTCCAGCTACATCGAGGACCAAGACCACTGGTGGATGGCGGGCATCTACCGCGATGTCTATCTCTACAGCACCGACGATGCCTACCTGGAAGACATCTTCGCCAATGGCGATCTGGACCTGCAATCCGGCGATGGCCTGCTCGACATCCAGGCCAAGCTCAACTTCTCGGTTCACGATACCGGCAAGGGCTGGCCGGGGGCCAATGGTCCGGACCAGGATTTCGCCGTTGCAGCCGAGCTGCTCGACGACACCGGTGCCTCGCTCCTCAAACTGCAAGAAACCGTGGACTGGTCGTACCGAATCAGCGGCAACCGGGCCGAACTCCACGCCCGCCTGCCCAAGATCGCTCCCTGGAGCGCTGAGGCCCCGAATCTCTACACCCTCGTGGTGAGCCTCCTCGACAACGAAGGCACCGTCCGCGACGTGCGCTCCATGCGCCTGGGCTTCCGCACTGTGACCATCCGCAACCGCGAGCTGCTCATCAACGGCAAGGCGGTGCTGATCAAGGGTGTGAACCGCCACGAACACCACGAGACCCAGGGA
>JABGQJ010000427.1 GCA_018648945.1 Victivallales bacterium | reverse complement strand
GCTTGTGGCGCCGAACTCACTCACATCCAGCAGCCCGAACATATACCCCTGTGGTTGGGCATTCACTGTGGTCTTGTCTATGCCGCGCTCACAACCGCAGAACCTATACGGGGGCGTCGTGGTGTAGCCTTCATAGGAGACCAACTCGGTCCCTACCTTCAGGACCTTCCGATTCGCTGCTGTCGCTGAGTGTATGGGATTCTGCTCAACGTGGACGGTGGTGTCGGTCTTCCCCAGGGGCTCTGCCAGCGTGAAGATCCGCAGGAGGTTGAGTCGATGATCAGGCACGGGCGTGACATACTTGCTGTCCCTCCCAATATGGGTGTGGAGGAAATGGCAACCGGGGGTAATACCAGCCTGTTTGATCTTGTTCAGCATCTCTTCCAGATCGGCTTTCCCGTTCGGATACTCCGCCCTGTAGACATCATAGTTCCCTATGAGTCTGTAACCCCGGCTTTGCAGGAACGCAGGGTAGTAGATGTTCATGAGCCTGAAGCCGCCCATCTTGGCGCACCGTATGTGCTCATCGACATTGGTTGGATTGACCGTGGATGCCCAGTAATACGATGCTGTATAGAGATCATGCCTTCGACTGGCCACGCCATGAGGGAGGCCGTAGTCCTCTTCGACAATGGCGATCTTGTCGAGCAGTTCGTCCTTGGCACAAGTGATCAGCGCTGCGGTGACTCCAGTGAGCTTCACCTTGTCGTCCGAGCCTGCCTGCAGGATTCGGTACCCCTCCCCTTCTTCCGAGTCGGCATTCGTGCATGGTCCTGCGGCGAGCACATTCACCGCGACTGCATCGTTCCACATGACATTCAGCCAATCCCCCCAGTGCCCCAGGTCGCGAACCGGCAACTGCAGGAACCACATTTCGGATATGGGAGGCTCGACCATCGCGATGCCATAGGGCTCGGTCAGCTTGAGCTCCTCTAGGGTAAACGCGATGTAGTCCGCCCTGATGTCCACGCGCACGGTGGCTTCCCACGGGATCAGCTCATAGCCAATGACCAGCTTCTCGCCTTCCTGCCTTACCGCATTGGATTTGAACGTGGTCTTCTTGTTAGGGTAGGCAAGTTTCACCTCGTTTTGGTAGGGTCGCGGCTCCGTTATCTTGCTCAGGGGGATACTCTTGCCCTGGATGAGGCATTCTGTATCGGTTGGTTTGAAGACCAGATTCCTGACGATCCCGTCACTGCCAATGACGAGTCTCATCTGGCTGTTCTCAATCACCACATCATGGATCTTGTTCATTTTCATCTCCGAAGGGGACAGAGCTGCCCTTTTTCCGCGACCGTTCAGGCTGGGTCCAGTGTAGTCCCGCCCGCCAATGGCGTCAATATCGAGGGAGAGGCATCTTCAGGCAATCGTGGTGGTCCCCTCCCCGGGCCTCTATTCCAGAGAGAGCAACGTCGTCGAGTTCGGGGGCAACTGAAGCTTCAGGCGGCTCCCCGTTCCCTTCTCCTCGCCCGTGAGGGCGTCGCGCACGCGATGGGGGGCGGGCAGACAGAGCTCGATGTCGCCTCCGGTTGCCGTGTGCAGGGAAACCAGCTTGGAGTCCGCCCGCACAATCACGTCCGGCGACGCCGTATAGCGATGGACACCGGCTTCCTTGAACAGCGCGCTCAGGACTTGCCTTGGAATGTATGGAACTGTAGACAGCAGTTGACGTGCACCCGGGCTTCCCTTGCACGCGAGGACCACGTTGCCGGACAGGGGGTCGCGACCCAGTGCCGTGGCCTCGGGATCATCAACGAGCAGACAGGGCACGGTTGCGCGCCCCTGTCCGTACACCCGCACCTGGCGGCTGCGCACGTCTCCATTCACTCCCGCCAACCCATGGACGCGCAGCACGCCATGCCGCTGACCGCCAGTCCCTCGGAGTACCAGCTTCATGCCGCGCAGGGGAAACGCGAGTTTGCTGGCGTCCGTGCGGTCCCACGGTGCCTTGGAGAACGTCGCCAGAGGCAGGACCTTGTGGGTTCGGGAGTTCCTGACCGTGATGGTCGGGCTGACGAACTCGCCCTTGACGGCCGATTTCAGGACCACTCTCAGAGCGGCCCCGTCAACAACCCCTTCCCCCGATATGTCGATGGCGATCCCGTCGCAGGAAGGCACCGCCGCCGTCAGGTGGATGTCGGTCCATGATGCGGACGTGGCGAAGTCCCAGCGGAGTCCATTCTCTACTCGCCACTCGAACTCGCGGTATTGCTCCCGCATCACTTTCTCCGAACGTGGGTTGTACCAATTTCCGGCGTTCAGCAGCTCCGGTATCGGCACCGTTTGGCGCGGCGTGAGATCAGTGGCTGTGGACGAGGGAACATGAGCCGTGAGGGGATGCTCCGTTGCGCATTCGACAGAAGCCACGGGGAAGCCGCCGCCTTGCAGCGACACGCCGAAGCCGGTGGCCTCCTTCACGAGATCCGGACCGTACGCGGCGCCATTCGTGAAACCGGGTGCCCAGAGCCAGAGGATGGAGCGTGTGGCCGCCAGGCGTCGCAGGCGCTGGCGGAGCCCGGGGGCGAGCCGCAACGCATTGAGCACAACGATCACTTTGCAGTCCTGCAATGTCTCCTCGCTGGCCTGCGAGACCAACAGAGTTTTGAAGGGCGTCCCCGTGCGATAGAGCTCGCCCGTCACTGCGCTGACTAGTTCCCGGTGCGTCCCCATGGCCGCCCCATCGGCAAGCTCGTAGCAACTCTCGAGATCGCAGAGCAGGGCCACTTCCGCCGTCTTGCGGGTCGGACGTTCGAGCCGGCGCTGGGCGAGCGCCACGAGTTCTTTCACCTCGCCGATCAAGGCCGGATGGTCGTACCATCCGCCTCCTCCACTCGCACCGAAGTCGCACCACCAGAGAGCGTTGCCATGCACCAGTGCGGTCGCCACCTCGCGGCGGATGGCGGCGACCGATTGCTCGATGTCCGCAAGGCGACCGTGCTCGTTCCGCGGATGCAGGGAGGTCCGTGTGTCCGCCTCGATCATGTGGACCTTCCCGGCCGCCCGGAAGGCATCGGCGATTGCGCGCCCGCGTCCATCGTCGCCCATGAGCCGATGACTGTAGTCGTAGGGCGCGGCGAAGTAGTCGATGGCTGGTGATTTGAGCAGCCGTTCGAGCGCCAGGTGTCCGCCCTGCGTCTGGGGGTGGACACCGTAGAAATAGCCGTAGAAGGCACCGCAGACAACCCGTTCCCCCGTCGCCTCCTTGGCTGCGGCACAGAAGATCTCGATGTCGTCCGCCGTGATCTCCTGCTGGCATCGGTAGTAGTCGATGACCCACCGCCTGTCCTTGGCGTCGCGCAGGCCCAGCGCCCCGGCAGCAAGCCGCGGAGGCATGCCGGGGACCTTGGCCGTCGCCAGGGAAGCGGCCGGATTCGACCACGCCTTGCGCAGCGCCTCGTCGGAGCCATACCGCTCGTCGAGCCAGCGGCGGAAGTGATGGGTCATGGCGACGCCCGTGTCGGGGCCCTGCTGGTGCCAACTGCCGAAGTAATGCCATTCTGTATAAATGCCGTAGCCGGGCTGGTACCCGATCACGCGTTTGCCCCATGGCTGCTCCTCCAAGTGCCCGATGGCAGCTCGCCAGAGGGCGAGCATATCCCGACGCCAGAGCGTGGAGGCAAGGGAAGCGCGCCGAACCCGGCCGCATTCGTCCGTTGTGTTGAAGTCATCGCCAGCGGCATACCGCACCATCTCGTCCGGGTATTCGTCCACCCACCAGTTCGGCGGAATCAGTCGCAGAATCAGCACGATATGCGCGTCGTTGTCGGCCGAGAGGTAGCCGCGCACTACGTTGTCGAGGTGGGTGAAGTCGTAGGTGCCTCTTCTCGGCCACATGGGCGCGAGCGGGAGATAGGCGGTGTAGACATGCACGCCTGCGTCCCGGAACAGAGCGATCTGGCGGCGGCCATGGGAGGATAGCGGATCAACCGTGCCCCGGTACAGAAAGGCGGGCCGGGGGGCATCGTCGATCAGGAGAACACAATGGCCCTCTCTTGCCTCGAAGCGAGCTCTGGCATGATGCTCCGTCCGCAGGCTCGCGGGGGGCGTCAGAATGGGCTTGATCCAGGCCTCCCAGCGCTCCCGGTCCCGCGCACCGATGAAGGGGTCCATGTCGAAGGAGGCGTGTAGGTACCATGGCGCGGCAAATGCGCTGCCGACCACAATGGCGTGCGGCCAGCCGCTGTCGTCGAAGCCGGGTCTGCTCCAGCCCTCCTTCTCCTCCTTTGCAGCCCGGAAGGAAGGGTCGGAGTGAATGGCATGCTCGGTGCCGCCCTTTTCTCGGACGAGGCCGGTAACGATGAGTCCTCCCATGCCGCCGGCATTGTAGACATGGAACGCCAGAACGTTCCCGCCAGGCTTCAGCGTCTTCGCAATATCGTATACCTGTCCCCCGGCCCCACTCTCGACGGTCTCCGCCTGTTTTTCACCATTGACGAAGAACGAATGGCTGTCATCGGAACGAACACGGATCTGTGCCCAGAGCGCGGACTGGTCGAGCTGCACCGTCCGGCGCAGAAACCGCGTCTGCCGGGCGCCCTCCGTGACCACGCTCTCCGGGTACCAGATCCAGGACGAATCCGTGGCTACGTCCTGCGACAGCCCAGGCAGCACGACACAGAGCAGAAACAGGAGAAACAGGCGATCGGTGGTTTCCATCACGTGTCGAGCTCCCCTTTATCCGTGTGAAGGCACGTTGGCGGCCTGCGCCCGAACGAACCATCCCGAGCTCCACTATCGTGTTTGCCGCTTGGAGCGTCAAGCCAGAGGAGGCGAGAGTGACACGGACGGGGGCGCGCCGAGAGGCACCAGGCATCCCGTTCTCCCCGGGGCCTAGGTTCAGTTCTGGCCCAGCAGCCTCGGCAGCATGGCATCGGTGGGGACGATGCCATCGCCTTCGATCAGGAGGAGCAGGTCGAGACGGGGCGTGAATTCCGGATTCTCGCTGCTCTCGCGACCGTAGATGCGGAAGGAGAAGGAACCTTCCTCCAGCTGTAGACGGATGGAGCGACCGGGCGGCACGGTGGTGGAGCCACTGCCCCGCGCGGTCCAGTGCCACTTGCGGTCATTCCTGCCACAGTTGCCGAGCACTTGATCGCCCTGCAAGGTGGGTTCCTGCCCTGCCGGGACGAACGCGAACGACTGGTCGCTGCCGGTGGGATAGCGGACCCGTGCCCACACCGTCCAGAGACCGGACCGGGGGATCTTCACCTGGTATTCGGCGTACCAGTCGTTGGGCTCCTGGTAGGTGGTCCGGGCCAGGCAGACAAGCGTGTCGCCGTTCGCCTCGGCTTCCTTGATGCCCACCTTCGAGCCCAGTTGCACCGCGCCAACCATTCTGCTGGCCTGCTCGGGGCGGACAAGGACCATACCGGGAGGGCGGGTCTCGGCTTTGGCCTGTTCCAGCTTCGTGCGGAGCTCGGCCGGAGAGAGCTTGGCGAAGAGCGTGAGACGCTGCGTGTCCAGCCCGAGCAGCGAGGTGTCCTGGCGCGACCCCACGGGCATGGCCTGACCTGCGAAATCGGCGGCTGTCACCCGAGCATCGAGCGTGAGTCTGCCGTCGCGCACTGCATGCCAAACCGTGGCCACCGAGCCCTGGCCATCGGCCCCGACCAAGGCGTACACGTCCTGATTCCCGCCGGGGTGGAACGGCTCGCCCATGCGCACGAACTGGGGCTTGCCGTTCGTCTGCACCAGGGCGAAGCTCGCGCCCTTCTCGGCCAGCATGGCCCGCGTCTCGGCGGAGACAGCCCGGCTCATCCGCAGTTCTTCGTAGGCTCGGAAGATGCGGAGAATCTCGGGGGTGAGGGGGTGGGCATCCATGCTGCGGAAACTCGTCTGCAGCGAGACGGGAACGTCATAGGCCAGGGACTTGGCGGCCAAGTACTCCAGCTCATCCAGTTGCAGGCCCTCGACCTTCTTGTCATAGAAGGTCTTCCGGGGCCAGATGCCGAACCAGCCCAGTTCGCCGGGCATCAGGTCCGCGCGGCAGCGTAGCATATAGGCCACGCTGCGGTCGATGTGGTCGCGCACGGTGGGCCATTTCTCAGGGGGCTTGCCGCCGATGATCGCCCCGGAGAGAGTGTTCAGGTAGGTGTCCACAGTGGCGCTGCGGGCAAAGGAGTGCCACAGCCGGTGGGTCATGGCCGTGCCCATGTGGATAATGGGGCGTTTGGTGAACTTCCGCATGGCGTTCTCCTGGAACTTGGAGACGTAGTAGCGGTAGCGCCGGCGGTCCACATCCTCGCCGCCGTCGAAGTAGACCATGTCGAAGCCGCAGGTGTTGAAGATGTGGGCCAACCGGTCCTGGGCCTCGTCAAGCAGATCCGTCTCCTGGTCGATGATGTAGCCGTTGATGCAGCCATCGACGCCATAGTGCCGCCCGTCGGTTGCTTCCTTGTGGGCGGCGGCCTCTGTTCCCCACGCCCCGCGCTTGCAGCCCAGAAACGTATTCCAGACGCCCTCGGGGCCGATGCTCTCGTACTGCACGATCTCGTTGTCGAAGATCACCTCCCGGTGCTTGTCCACGCCGCCCTCCCAGTAGCGCTTGGCCGTCAACTCGCAGCCCGGCCACTTCCGCAAGTCGCCCTGGACTTCGATCTCAGCCTGTTCGGCGGTGATGGCCTTGGCCAGTGAGGTCTGGTGGCTCACCCAGAACCGTCGGTCCGGGACGGGGGTAACGTAGCGGTCGCGCTTCGAGATCTTGGAGGCAAAACAGTGCATGCCCACCAGGATG
>JABGQJ010000426.1 GCA_018648945.1 Victivallales bacterium | reverse complement strand
AGCCGCTGGTCAGATCGTGCGCCCGACGCTGGAGTAGGCGGCCAGGCGTGGCATCACGCCAACAACAGGAGGGGACCAGATCTTTGGACATGGACATCCCTTCGCGTTTCCGCTCCCTCAGAGCCTGAATCCCCGGGAATTCAGGGTGGCATACCGCGCCAGGGCGCGAGCCCGCAGCCACGCTGACTCCCCAGGGCAATGTCTCTTCTTGGACCTCGCTGCATCGTCAGGCTGGCGCCTTCCTCGGGATATGCCGCCGCCCTGGCGGGGGCTCCCCGTTCGCCCTCCCTGTCCACCACGGGTTCGCACCCGTGGCTACGATATACCGCCTCCTGTGGAGGCTCCGAAGCTGTCTTCCCGAGTCCCGGTTTCCTACTCAGACTTGCCTCGAACGCGTAGCAAGGGGGCCCATGAAGCGAATCTAGTTCACGGAGAGAGGCGGTAGCCTGGGACCCGAAATATCTCTGTGTAGCCTCTCTTCCTGAGGGCGTCTTTGATGACATGCTCGTCGATGTCCTGAATCTGCCGACCCGGGAAGGGGATCATGGCTGATGAACAGCAGGGACCTGTGCGGTTGTGCCAGACAGAGCCGTTGACATTGACGAACGTGTAGCCGCGGAACAGTGGGACCCCGTTGTGGTGCGATACGGATCTCGAGTAGATCACGATGTTCTCACCAACCCGGATGGCCTTGTCGTGGCGCAGCGTCAGGCTGGGGGCTCCGCCGTCATCTTGCAGGGGTGCCTCTGCGGCAGTGGCAGGATCAAGCCGATGGCTGCTCACGGCATCTCGATCCCGCATGGCCTTCAGGTGTGGCCGCGCCAGATACATAGCAACCACCACAGCGAGCAGGCCAACGGCCCCCATGATGTACCATTTCAGCTTCACCGAACACCCCAGCACCTCGACGTTCCTTCGCGGGCACCCGTTCCCGGATGCCATCGTTCAACTCTACACTCACCGTTGTGGGGAGACAAGAGACGCCAGAGAGGGGGCTTGCGGCCAACGCTGCGGATGCAGGTGGGATCCGATGGATCACCCCTGCAAGGCCGCTTCCAGGGGAGCCAGGAGCATGCTGAAGCGCGGACGGCATACGGGGGAGGATGCGCTTCAGCCGGGTCAGGCGAGGTGGTCTCTGGCCCAGTCGGCACCGGCTTGGAGGACCTTGAGATTGAGGGGGATCAGCTTGGGCTTCTTGGCAAATCCCTCGGCGATGGCCATGTCGAAGGCTTCGCGGGGGAGACCGGTGATGCCGAGCTGCATGATGACTCCGAGCATGATGGTGTTCGCGGCTTTGCCGCTGCCGACTTTCTCGGCGAGGGCGAGGGCGGGGACAGCGCAAGTGCGGACATTGGGCGCAGTTCCCAAGTCGCCGACGCTGGAGTCGCAGAGGATGATGCCCCCGGGCTTGACCGTGCCGGCGAACTTCTCGAAGGAGGGCTGGTTCATGGCCACCAGCAGGTCCGTGGTGTGAATGACCGGAGAGCCGATGGGCTCGTCGGAGACGACCACGGAGCAGTTGGCCGTGCCGCCGCGCTGTTCGGGGCCGTAAGAGGGGTACCAGGACACTTGACGCCCCGTGAGCTGGGCCGTCTGGGCGAGCATGATGCCTAGGCTGAGCACGCCTTGGCCGCCGAAGCCGGCGCAGCGTACGTGTACTTCGCCATTCAGGGGGGCGGCCTTGGCCTTGGTGGCAGGGAAGTCGTGCAGGTTGAACAGGGCGTCCAGACTTGCCTTGGAGAAATCACTTTCCGGGCGTTCGTAGGGGGGCGCCTCGGCGCTGCGGTTGCGGAACGTCCCCAAGGGGAACTCCTGGGTCATTTCCTGGTTCACGAACGTGCTGTTGTCCACGGCACTGCGGTGCAGGTTGGTGGGACAGGAGGCGAGGACCTCCACGAAGGCATAGCCCTTGCCGTCCCGTTGGATCTCGATTGCCTTGCGGACGGCCCGGCGGGCGTTGCGGACGTTCTTGATATCGCTGACTGCGACCCGGGCGATGTAGACCGGGGCCTGGAGGCTGTTGATCAGTTCGCACATGTGCATGGGGTAGCCGGCGAACTGTGGGTCGCGACCATTGAGGCAGGTGATGGTCTTCTCGCCGATCAAGGTGGTGGGGGCCATCTGGCCGCCAGTCATGCCGTAGACCGTGTTGTTGACGAAGAAGACCGCCAGCTTCTCGCCGCGATTGGCGGCCTGCATCGTCTCGTTGAGCCCGATGGACGCGAGATCGCCATCCCCTTGGTAGGAAAGAACCACCGCGTCGTCCTGAGCACGGGAGAGGCCGGTGGCTACGGCGGGGGCGCGTCCGTGGGCGACCTGGATGTTCCCGCAGTCGAAGTAGTAGTAGGCGAAGACGGCGCAGCCGACGGGACTGATCATGACGGCTCGGTCCTGCAGGCCGAAATCGACCAGGGCCTCCCCGATGAGCTTGTGCAGCACGCCATGCCCACAGCCCGGGCAGTAGTGGGTGGCGCGCAAGGCGGAGCCGCCCTTGCGGGGGTATTCGTCGTACAGCCCCTTCGTGGCCAGGATCTTCTCGCTCATACTGCCACCTTCCGACCGGCGATCTCGGCGATCCGGTCGAGGATCGCGTCGAGGGTGATGAGGTTGCCTCCGTAGCGGTTGATCAGCTCGACGGGGCGACTGCAGTCGATGGCGAGGCGGAGGTCGTCGCGGAACTGGCCATTGCTCATCTCGACCGAGACAAAGGTCACGTCTCGACGGGCAAACTCGCGCAGCTCGGCTCGGGCCAGCGGGAAGAGGGTCTGGGGTCGGAAGAGGCCGACCCGGAACCCTTGGCGGCGGGCCTCGTGCACGGCGGACTTGGCGATGCGGCTGCTGATGCCGTAGGAGCAGAGGATGATGTCCGCGTCGTCACAGGCGGTCAGTTCGACCCGGCTCTCCTTCTCCTCGATCTCGGCATACTTCCGCTGGAGCTTCACATTGAGGGCCTCAAGCTTGTCGAAGTCGAGGATGATCGAGGTGATGAAGTTGCCTCGGGTGCCGGGGGTGCCGGCGACGGCCCAAGATTCGTCGATGGTGGGTTGCAGGGCCTCGTCGGGGAAGACGAGGGGCTCGATCATCTGGCCGAGGGTGCCGTCGGCGAGCACGAAGGCGGGGCCTCGGTAGGTGTGGGCCAGCTCAAAGGCAAGGCGGGTCAGATCGCACATCTCCTGCACGGAATTGGGGGCGAGCACGATGTTGCGGTAGTTCCCGTGACCGCCACCCTTGACGATCTGGTTGTAGTCCCCCTGCTCGGGGCCGATGTTGCCAAGACCGGGGCCCGCTCGGACAATATCCACGACCACGCAGGGCAGTTCGGTGCCGGCGAAATAGGAGATGGCTTCCTGTTTGAGGCTGATGCCGGGGCCGCTTGACGCGGTCATGGCGCGGTGCCCGGCGGCGGCGGCGCCATAGACCATGTTGATCGCCGCTTCTTCGGATTCGGCCTGGACAAACTTGCGCCCGAGGCGGGGGAACCAATCCGACGCCGCGTGCAGGATCTCGCTGGCTGGCGTGATTGGGTACCCAAAGAAGCAGTTGCACCCCGCATAGAGTGCGCCGACAACTACCGCGTCGTTGCCCTTGATGAGCTTGGTTGGCATGGGGTCGCGTTTCCCTTCGGCCTATTCTTTGTCCTCACGACCCGTATGGAGCCGGATGGCGTGTGGTTCGGGACAGGCGTAGAAGCAGTTGCCGCAACCGATGCAGCCGGTGCCCTGGTAGACCACGGCGTGGTAGCCGCGGGCATTGAGCTCGTCGCCCAGCGCCAGCACGTCCTTGGGACAGGCATCGACGCAGCGACCGCATGCTTTGCATTCGAGGCGGGTGATTTCGGGATAGGCTTTGCGTGAGTCAGGCACAACGTTCCACCTTGCGATTGTGCCGCGCACAAGGGGGTAGGTGCGGGCGCGAGTACTCTAGCGTCGCGCACGCACGGAACCAATGGGGCACGTCGTGGCAGGCCCTGAGAGCGGGCGGACAGCGCATTCAGTACATTGAAGGTGCATCTGTATCCATTTACTGAACACCTCGCCCGGTTGCTGCGGCGACCACGCGCTCGATCGCGATCCGGTAGGCCGCCTCGCGCAAGCAGCAGTCGTGGCGGCCGGCCTCAGCGAGGACGCTTCGGCTGGCATCGACCATGGTCCGGCGCAGTTCCGCATCGACTTTCTCCGCGCTCCAGTAGAACTCCTGCCGGTTCTGCACCCACTCAAAGTAGCTGACGGTGACGCCCCCAGCATTGCAGAGGATGTCAGGAATGACCAAGGTCCCTTTGTCGCGGAGGATGGTGGCCGCTGCCAGGGTGGTGGGGCCGTTCGCCCCCTCGGCCACGAGACGCGCGCGGACGCGGTCGGCATTGTCCTCGGTGATGGCGTGTTCCAATGCGGCGGGGACGAGGATGTCCACGTCTTCGGCAAAGAGGTCGTCCCGGGCCAGTGGTTCGGCGCCAGGGAAGCCGAGAACGGTGCCCGCTTCCTTCACGTGGTGCTGGAGGGCAGCGATGTCCAGTCCGTCTGGCGCTCGGACCGCGCCCTTCGCGTCGGACACTGCCTGCACTCGCACGCCCGCCTCGGCGAGGAACCGGGCGGTGGCGCTGCCCACGTTGCCGAAGCCCTGCACAGCGGCGGTGGCGGTGCCCAGATCCATCTTTATGTGTTTGGCGGTTTCCTCGATCGCAAAGACGACGCCTCTGCCGGTCGCGGTGTCGCGCCCCAGGGAGCCGCCCATCTCGATGGGCTTGCCGGTGACGATGCCGCGCTGGTAGCGTCCGTGGATCATTCGCCACGTATCGATGATCCAGGCCATCTCCCGCGCGGACGTGTTGACGTCCGGCGCCGGGATGTCGCGCTCGCTGCCCAGTTCGCCCACCAGAATCATCGCGTAGCGTTTGGTCAGGCGCTCCTTCTCGGCCAGCGAGAGCGCCTGGTAGTCCACCGACACGCCGCCTTTGGCCCCGCCGAAGGGGATATTGACGACCGCCGTCTTCATATACATCCAGAAGGCCAGCGCCTTCACCTCGGCGAGATCCACGACGGGATGGAAGCGGATGCCCCCCTTGTAGGGTCCCCGGTCGTCGTTGAATTGCACGCGGTAGCCGCGACAGACCTGGATCGAGCCGTCGTCGCGTTTGAGGCTGAGGCGCACCTCCACCGACCGGTCGGGCTCGGTCAGGTGCTCGGGCAGGCTCTGGCCTGGGAACCGCCCATTGAGGTTCAACTTCTTGGTGTAGCGGAAGAACCGCTGTTTCGCCAGGGCAAAGGCATCGGTCGTGCTCATTGCGTCTCTCCAGTTGCAGCGAAATACCAGTTGGCTGGGGATCACCGGTCACAGCCCAAACATACACGCCCCAACGCGTGGAATGCCAACGCCAGCGAGAAGACGGGAAGGAACGGGGCGCGACCGCGAAACCCCGCCGGGGAGGGGGGCTAGTAACCCTCGGGCATGTGCCGGAGATGGCAGGCAGTCCAGCGGCCCTGATCATCGGGATCCAGCTCCGGGCGTACCTCGGGGCAGGGCTCGAAGCAGTCGGGACAGCGTGGATGGAAGGCACAGCCGGAGGGAAGATTGCCGGGGTCGGCCACTTCCCCGCCGATGTCGAAGGCCATGCGCGTGTCGGGGTCGGGGTTCGGCACGGCGGAGAGCAGGGCGCGGGTGTAGGGATGGCGTGGCTCGGAGAAGAGTTCCTCGCAAGGCGCCAGTTCCACGATCCGGCCCGCGTACATCACCGCCACCCGGTCGCAGATGTGGCGGACCACGCTGAGGTCGTGAGCGATGAAGAGGTAGGTCAGCCCCAGCTCCTGCTGGAGATCGTGCAGCAGGTTGATGACCTGGGCTTGCACGGAGACATCCAGCGCGGAGACCGCCTCGTCCGCCACCACGAAGCTGGGACGCATGATCAGAGCGCGGGCGATGCCGATGCGCTGGCGCTGGCCGCCGCTGAAGGCATGGGGATAGCGGTTCCTGTGTTCGGGCATGAGGCCGACCTTGCGGAGCATGTCGTCCACCCGGTCGTCCAGTTCGCTGCCCCGGGCGAGCCGATGGATCACCAGGGGTTCGGCCACGATATCCTTCACCGTCATCCGCGGATTCAGGGAGGAAAAGGGATCCTGGAAAATCATCTGCATTCGGGTGCGCAGCGGCTTGAGGTTCCGTTCCGGGAGCGTGGCCACATCCACGGTGCCGTCCTCGAAGTGGAAGCGGGCGCTGCCAGAGGTCGGCTGGATGGCGCGCAGGATGGCCCGTCCCGTGGTGGTCTTGCCGGAGCCGCTCTCCCCGACCAGGCCGAGAGTCTCACCGGGATAGAGATCGAAGCTGATGCTCTCGGCAGCTTTGACCGTGCCCACCCGTTTCTTCACAAAGCCCTGGCTGAACACAGGGAAGTGCTTGCAGAGATCGCGGACTTCAAGCAACGGTGTGGGGGCGGACGTCATGGAGGACCTCGGTTCTGAATAGCATTCATCCCTAACATAGTCCGTCGAGCGGAAAGGGGGAATGCCGACGGCCCTGAGTGCAGCCGAAGGGGAAGCTCGGGTGCGATCTCTCCTTGCCAAGTTGCCATGGCAGGTGGGTCCACTACTTTTCCTCTAACCGGCGCGGTGTCGTCGCCATGGCACCGACCCCCGAGGAGCGAAGATCCTCGCAGAAACCCATCTCCCCCAAGGGTGACGCAATGAACCGATTCCCATGTAAAGCCCCTTCCGGGCGCGCGCTGGCTTGTCTCGGCCTACTGAC
>JABGQJ010000425.1 GCA_018648945.1 Victivallales bacterium | reverse complement strand
CACGCTTATCGAGTTGCTTGTGGTCATCGCGATCATCGCGATTCTTGCCTCCATGCTCCTGCCTGCGCTGAGCCAGGCCCGAGCGAAGGCGCGGGCGATCTCCTGCACCGGGAGAATGCACCAGATTGGCCTGGCTGTTCAGATCTACTCCGGCGATTCGGACGACATGATCATCCCCACGTTCATGGGGGCTGCAGGAGCGCCGGAAGCGTGGTGGGGAGATCCCTTGTGGACCCATCTCATCATGTCCTATATCGGGGGAGACAAGGAGGCCCTTGCCTGCCCTTCGGCGACGACTCACAGGTTCACCGAATGGCTCGACCCAGACCGGGGATGGCTGACCATTGGCAGCAACTGCAACACGGCCAGTCCCGATGTCGCTCCGAACGGTCGTTCGTTCGGCTCGGTGGACAGACCGTCCTCGGCGGCCCATTTTGGTGACACGCCGAGCGGCTTGGCCGCTGCCGGCTACCGGGGCTATTGGTTTGTTGGTGCAGGCACGGTCGGTCAGCCTCAATACTTCGAAGGCCGCCACTCGGGTGGCGCGAACATACTCTTCATGGACGGGCACACGGAGCATTCGTCCGCCGGCAAGCTGAATGCCAGGGACGCGTTCTCGATCGATTGGCCACTGTAGGCAGTGTACTGGGGGTCCCCCGTGCATAGCACATCGCTAACTCTCCTGCAAGATCTTCAGAACCTCGGCAACCATGAGCGGTGGGCCGAGTTCCACAGCATCTATGCACCGCTGATCGTGTGCTTTGCCCAGAAGATCGGCTGCTCCGATGCAACCGCGCAACGAGAAGTGTTGCAGGAGACGATGATCAGCCTTACGCGGGTGCTGCCTGGCTTCCGGTATGACCGTAAGCTGAGCGGATTCCGCGGTTTGCTCTACACGATCGTGCGAAACCACGTGCGTTCCGCTTGGCGACGCCAGCGTGTCTTCCGCCTAGAGGCGGACCTGCCCGAATGGGATCTGGCGGCCGTGTCCGACGATAGCCCGCAGGCCAACCCGGAGGCGATGTGGGAAGAGCTTTGGCGACAGAATCTCCTGCTGCGCGCACTGGAGCGGGTGCGGAAGCAGGTTCTGGGGACGACCTACGAGTCGTTTGTGGAATACGTGATCAAGGAGCGACCTGCTGGCCAGGTGGCCCAGGAACTGGGAATTGAGGTCAACGCAGTCCATCAGCATCGGCACCGCATGATCCGCCTTCTCCGTGAACAGGTGCGTTTGCTGCAGGAAGACATTGGGGAGACGATGGATGGGAAATAGAACTGCATTCGAGAGCGAGTTGGCTGCCGCCTGTCGCGAGAGCATGGCCGATACCCAGGCCGTGGTGATGTCGCAGCAGGACTGGTTGACCGTGGCGCGCGGTCTCCTCCAACGGTTGCAGGAGGATACGCGCGGCCCGGCGCTGTTGGTGGGAGGGCCGGGCGGGACCCAGAAGGTGAATCTGCGCGGGACCGAAGTCGTGCTGGGCCGTTCGGAGGACTGCACGGTGTGCCTCCCGTACCGCTTCGTGTCGCGGCGGCACTGCCAGTTGCGGCTGGTGGATGAGCAGTGGGTGCTGGAGGATCTGGATTCGGCCAACGGGACGCTCGTGAACGGGATTCCCTGCGACGGCAAGCCTCTTCTGGCGGGAGACATTCTCCAGGTCGGGGAAGCCACGATTCTGTTCCTGCCGTCCGAACGGGGGGCTCCGCAAGGGTCTCCTGGATGAGCGACCGGGATCTCAGAGCGGAGCCCGAGTCCAGCACGGAGCTTGCCAGCCACAAGCGATTGCGCGGTCTCTACCACGGGGAAGACCCGGGAGATGCGCCTGCTGAGCCCCCGCCCATTCCCGACCTTGGTGCCTACGGCCTGGAGGTGGAAGGGCTCTTGGGCAAGGGGGGCATGGGGGCAGTCTACCGGGCGCGACAGCGCCATCCTGCTCGCCTGGTGGCGGTCAAGGTGCTATCTGGTGGCGGTCTGCGGGACGTGGAGTTGCGGGAGCGCTTCGAACGCGAGATACGGGCGCTGTCGTCACTGACCAGTCCCTACATCGTGCAGATCTACGGTGCCGGGAGCACTCCCGACGGCACGCCATTCTACGTCATGGAGTTGGTCGATGGAGTGCCGCTGGAGGAGCATGTCAGCCAGAGCCGCCTATCGACCACAGCTCGCCTCCGACTGTTCACGAGCATCTGCAAGGGGGTGCAGACGGCCCACCGTTCGGCCATTATCCATCGGGATCTGAAACCCGCCAACGTGCTTGTCGATCGGCAGGGAAGACCACGTATTCTGGATCTTGGTCTTGCCAAGTTCCAGCGCCGGGACGCCAAGGAGTGGGCCACAATCAGCCGCATGTCCCAGGTCATGGGCACCCCTGCCTTCATGGCTCCCGAACAGTTCCAGGCAGATTCCGACGCGGTGGACACGCGAGCCGATTGCTATGCTTTGGGGGTGATCCTCTATCGTCTCGTGCTTGCGGCCCATCCCTACCCGATCGCCGACGGGATTCTGGCCACGATGCGGATCGTCTGTACCAGTGAGCCAGTCCCCCCCCGTGATCTCGAGCCCAGGATTCCCAGGGACTTGGCCGCAGTCCTCCTGAAGGCCCTCGACAAGTTGCCTGAGCGGCGCTACCAGTCCCCCGTGGAACTGGGGGACGATATCAAGCGGTTCCTGGAGGGGAAACCGGTGCAGGCCTGCCTGCCGACGACCTGGTACAGAACGCGCAAATTCCTGGCCAGAAACAGGCTTGCCACCGCCATCTCCCTTGGGGCATTCGTCCTCGTTGCCTTGCTGACCACTGTGGCCGTTTGGCGCATCGCGGCCGCCCGTGACCGAGCCCAGGGAGCGTTGCATGCAGAGCGCATCGCCCTCGAGGAACTGGATCGCGAAGCGTACCTGAATTCCCTTCCCGCGATTGGTCAGAAGCTCCAGGACCGGGACTACGTGCGGGCTGCGGAGATGCTGGTGCGAGCGCCGGCTGGCGAGCGATCGTGGGAATGGCAGAGGCTCTCGTACCGGGCTCACCCGGCTTTGCTGACCCTCGGGGTTGGTCAGCGGCTGACCTCCCTCGGGGGGATCTCCGACCGGGCATGCATCACGGGCGATGCCACCGGGCACATCACCATCTGGGACCTGGACGAGGGCAAGGTGCACCGGACCTGGCGGGGCCACCGCGAGGAAGTGAGGCGTGTGGAGGTCTCGCTGGATGGTCGCCTTTTGCTGACCAGCGACCGCAGCGAAGCGAAGCTGTGGCGCGCGGACACATTGGCGCTGGTTCGTACCGTTCCTCTCCCAGCCGTTCCCACCGTGAGTGGTCCAGTGCCGCCCTGTTTTGGTCCCTATGGCTGGCTGATGGTCCCTGCCGCAGACGGAATTCGGCTGGTGGATCAGGGCGGAGCGATTCGGGGAACCCTGCCATTCCGGGGCAAGTTGGCGTTTTGCGCGAGTTCCCAGCAGCACGAGACGGTTGCCTGGTCTGCGGCCTGGGGCCGAGGTCGGGCCGACGGGTCCATCACGGTGAGCCGACTGGAACGCGATGGCACGCTACCGGCCAACAACTGGTTCAAGGCGAACTACCGGGCTCACGGCTTTGCCATGAGTGAGGACAGTGTCAAGGTCGCCGTCGCTGGCCCGAGCCGGATACGCATGAAGGACACCGAGTCCGGGAGCTTTCCGGAGGCGCGTCGCGGCTATATGGAGAATGTCCTTTCTTTCCTGCCACGGAGCCGTACGCTCCTGGCTGGTTCCGCCCGCGGTCTTGAGATGCTGTCCTTCCGAGGGGAGGAGCCGCCACAGGTGGAGGTCCTTGTCCGCTCCTGTCCCCGCGCCGCCTTTGCCCTTGGGGATGGGGCCGCGCTATTGACTCTTGCTGACGAAGCCATCCATGTCCTGCCTATTCGTTCCGGTGCTCCGCCCTTGCTGCGCGGCCCCGCTGCGGGCCGCACCTGGCGGCTCGCGCCGGATGGGGGCCTGCTCGCGGTCGCCGGTGAGCGTCTTAGCATATACGAGATCGGCAGCGGCCGCTGCGTCCACGACCTGGGTCGGGAGAGTCCTCCCGCCACCATGCTGTCGTTCAGTCCGGATGGGAAGACACTCGCGGCGGCGACGAGTGGCCGCCGCCAGATCAGGCTCCACAGTCTTTCCAGCGGCAGTCTGAGCCCCGTGGTGCCCTGTCCTCAGCCCGTCATCGCGATCACCCAGGGAGTGGCGGGTCAACTGGCCGCGATCGGGACGGGGGCCTCCCTGTATCTCCACGAACCCGATCAGGACCGGTGGGTGGCGCGGGCGGCTGGCTTCCAGATGCGCCTGGCCCCCGCCGTCCTTCGTTTTTCCCCAACCGGGCAGCGTCTGGTCGTCGGCACGGAAGGGGGTGGCGCTATCCTCCTCGACCCACGGGATGGCACCGTGCAGAAGGAGTTCGAGCCTGCCGACTTCCAGGCCGCCGCGTTCGGGCCGAACGGGCGCTGGTTGCTCCTCGCCTCGCTCGATACCGGCCTTCTTTGGGACTGCGCAACTGGCCAGGTCCACGGCAGGCTACAGCCCTTCGGCGCGGTGCCAGGCAAGCGCATGGTGCGTTTCAGCCCGGATGGCCGGCGGGTTGTGGTCGGCGAGAATCGGGCAGTCTCCGTCTGGGATGTGCTGTCCTGTCGCCAGCTCACCCAGGAGCCGCTTGCCCTCGACACCGCTGCAGAGGGCGCGTTCGGCCCCGACGACAGTCTGGTCGTAGTGGGCCCCAACGGCTCGGTCGCCAGCCTGGCGTGCCTTCCCACCACCCAGGGCTCCTCATCCTCCCTGGTTCAGGGTCGACTTTGTGCCTGGCGTCGCTACCGGGCCGCGCGGACGATCCCGGTCTCGCCCCGGCCCTCCTCCCAGTCGCCTCTTGTCTGTTTCCTCGGCACCAGCGCCACGGCCATCCCTGGCACGGCCGGGGCGCATGCCGAGGAGCTTGCCTACTGGCGGGAACACGGTGCGAGGACCGTGCTTCTGGATGGCACCGACCTGCCCGATCAGGACGCATTGGCCCGAGTCGATGTGCTGCGCCTTGTCGGCGCTGGGGACTCCCCCCTTCCCGAAGCGAGTGTCGGACGCGTCCGGCGCTGGCTGGAGCAGGGGGGGCGTCTGTTTGTGAGCGGCACGAGCCCACATATTGGGGCTCTTCTCGTCGCCCTCGGGTTGCCAAGGCCAGGGCAGGTGCAGACCGTGCGTATTCCCGCCGACCTCCCTGGAGCGCTCCCGGTCCGCAGCCCCACGGGGGCATACCGCCTGCTGCATGCCGTTCGCCATCGCCTGGCGGGTGGTCCCAGGGGCGGGGGACCTGTCCTCCGGGCACAGGTCGGGAAGGGAATGGTCCTGGCGGTCCTCGCCGACCGCTGGGATGCGGACGCGCCGGATGCAGCGGACGTGACGCGCTGCCATGTGGCAAGAGGCGACAACCGGTTGATCTTGCGGGACTGCGTCCGCTGCCTGATGTCCCGGCCTAGTTTCGGCGAGGAGGGGGCCTCGCATTGAGATTTGTGCTGCCACTTCTTCTGGGCTTTGTGCTGCCACTCATGGCAGCGGAGGACCACTACGCGCTGACTGGCTTCCTGGCGCTGCCGGACACGGCGAGTGCCATGGTCTACGACCAGGCCCAGAGCCGTCTCCTGGTGACTGGCGGCAGAGACGGTCGCGAGTACCTGACGGGGTTCGCCTTCCCCTCTCGCACACCGGTCCCGGTGCCACCGGGCACGACCGCTGGCAGGTACGGGGCGCTAGCCGTCGCGCAGGGGGTGGTCTACGCCAGCAACCAGCAGACCGGGCTCCTTTCGCGCTTCCGCCACAGCGGGGCCGGGCCGCTGCGCCTCTACCTTGGTCACTTGCCGGGGGCCATGGCGCTTCCCCGAGCGGGCAAAGTGGCGTGCGTATTGACTGGCTGCGACTGGCGTCCTGGTTCCCTCGACACCGGCTCCGCCCTGCGGATCGTCTCCCTCGACACGTTTGCCGAGTCGGGGATGAGGACGTGCCCGTTGCCGGAGAAGGACTACGGCGAGGCACGGGCCGTGGCGGTGACTGCGGACGGGACGATGGCCTTCGTCGCCGCCGCCAGTTGTGAATATGGCGCCGCGACTATCTTGGCCATCGATCTGGCGACAGCCCAGGTGCGCCATCGTCACACGTCCCGGATCCCCGGTTGCTGGGTATCTCCGCGAAGCCTGGTCCTTTCGCCAACCGGCGAGCCCATTCTGGCCATCGATGAGCCAACGGGTTCCCGGCTTGTCCTGTATTCGCGCGAGTTGGTGCCACGGAAGACCATCGCTCTGGAGCTTGGCCCTACTTCCCTCGCCGTTGCCCCAGACGGCATGCACGCACTCGTGGCCAGCCGGGGAGCGAGTGGGTTGCGGGTGTTGGACCTGCGCACGTTCGAGATCGGCCGGGCATGGCCGTCGCCGGTCGACTGTCCGTCCATTATCGCGTTCGACCACACGGGCGACCATGCCTTTGTGGCCGGCAGCTACGGCAACCGGGCGGCCGTGCTGGCGCGTACCCCAGGGCGCTGCCCAGAGGAGTTGCCGCCGCCGGCTGACCTGCACCGGGAGGAACGAATCCTCTACTCCACATTCGACTCGCGAGGGACGAGTGTCTGGGCCATCCGTCCCGATGGCTCAGACCGTCGCCTGCTCTTCCGCCTCCCCGGCGATTGTGGGTCGGTACGTGTCTCCCCCGATGGCACCCGCCTCTCCTATATGGCTATCCCCGATAAGGTCAACGAGCTTTTCAC
>JABGQJ010000424.1 GCA_018648945.1 Victivallales bacterium | reverse complement strand
TGGCCGTCGGGTCGTCGATCGTGCCGGCGAACTGCGCGGGTAGGGCATTCGCAACCACCAGGTCAAAGTCGGCAGTCGGGGCCACTCCGTCGATCAGACCAAAGTCCAGATTCCCCACCAGTTGCCCGGCAACCGTGGCGACATCGTAGCCGGGAAATGCGGCCACAGGCAGGCTCAGCCGGTCGTCCGCGACCAGGGCGATCCGCACCCGGTGTGTGCCACCAAAGGGTGTTCGCAAGGTAAAGGTGCCGTCCGCCGCCGTGCGGGTCGAGACCTCGCCCGCCGTCCACAGTTGATCATCGTTCGCATCCAGGAAGAGCAGCCGGTCACGGAGCAGCGCCTCGCCACCGTCCAGATCCCCGTCGCTGTTGAGATCAGACCACACCACTCCGCTCAGCTCGGTCTCCTGGAGGTCGAACGGCACGACTCGCACGCCGCTCCGGTTGTGGTCGTCCTTGGTTGCGAAGGCCCGCAACGTGGCATCGGCGACAAGGTGAATGGGGGTCCCGGGACTGTACAATGTCCAATCCCCCGGCACCTCCGGATCGGCCACCGTCAGGGCGTAGTACAGATTCGCCCCGGCCGTCGTGCTCGCCAGGGTGATGTCCGTCGCCGAAGTAACTGTCCCGCCAGCGGGGGACACAGTCGGTGTAGCCGCGAACTCCGCCTCCGCCAGTCCAGAGAACAACTGGGACTGCGGCACGGTCTGGGTGGCGAAGAAGGGGCAGGACCACTGCCACTCGATCTCCGCGTTGCCGGTGCGCTCCACATACTCCAGGCGCACCGTGTGACGGCCCCGGGTCAGAGCAATGGGGGCCGCCGCCAGTTCCGCTCTGCTCCCGTTCCAGCCATCAATCACCAGCACATCGTTAAGCCACAGCCGCGCGCCGTCGTCCACCACCAGGCGGAAGGTGTAGTCACTGTCGAAACGGACCTCCAGTTCACCCGCCCAGATCGCTGAGAAGTGATCCGCAGCTGGCCCGGCAAACGGGGCCGCGCTTCCCCAGGCATGGTTCACCGTGACATCCCGCCGGCGCCAACTGGTCCCGCCCTTGTTCTCGTCCGAGAAGTACTCCGCGAGCAGTCCGTCGCCGGTGCCGACCGGGAGCCCGGGATCGCTGAGCACAATGTCGAAGCTGTAGGCATCTGTTCCTTCGCCATTGGTTCCATCGTCGTCCTGATCCATCGCGTTGTCGGCCTCGTCGAGAATGTCGGGGCCGACCTCTACCGTGTAGGTCCCTGCTGCGACCGCATCGGCCAGCGAGACCTCGAACCGAGTTTCGGAGAGGGCAGCAACGCCCAGCACGGTCACTTCGGCTCGGGCCGGTGCCGTGACCGTGACATCGTCTGCCGTGAAGCTCTCCGGCTTCATCACATCGTCGAAGGTCACCGTGAAGCTCTGCAAGACCTGCGCCACCCCGGCGCCCACCGCGCCAGCCCCGGACGGTGCGGCCGCAATGACTTTCGCGCCCTGCACATCCGGCTGGGGAATTGCCGCCAGCGCGGTCACTGTGGGCGAGAAGCCGTCGGTGATGTTGATCGCGACCACCGCGAAGTAGTAGGTATCCAGATTCGTCAGGCCGCTGATGGTCTCCCGGACATCCGTTGTGGTCGCCACCGCAGACATGGCGCTGACGTCGGTGAATTCAGCGTCACTCTGGTAGACGGCGTATTCCTGGAGCAGGGCGCCAGGTGTCGCGGCATCCCACGCCAACCGCACCGCTCCATCGAGCTGCTTCTTGGTCGGAGTCGGGTTTGCCAGCCAGGTTGCCCCGGAGATCGAGGAACTACCCGCGTCATTGTCGAAGATATCGACCGCGACGATCTGGAACGAGTAGCCATGGGCGGGGTCCAGGCCGCTGGCCGTGTAGGTCTCCGCATCTTCGGTCAGGACCACGGGGACCGTGGCCCCGTCGAGGAAGAGCTCGTAGTGCTTCAGGAAGAGCTCGCCTTCCGCCGGCGGATCCCAGGTGTAGATCAGCGAGGTCGCGCCCGACTCGACCGCCAGGTTCTGCACGGCGCTCACGCCGCCGGGCGAGGTCAGAGAGGAAGCGGCGTGGACCACCGGGTCGAATCTCCCGCCGGCGTCTTCCGCCACGACCGCGAAGTAGTAGATCGCATTGCTGTCCAGACCGCCGACCGTGCACCCCGAGATGCCCGCATTGATCCGCTGGTAAGGAGCCATGGCAGTCACATCGTCGAAGTACGCATCGGCCACATAGATGCGGTACTTCACCACATCCAGCTGGGCCAGCTCGTCGTAATTTGGCCAGCTCAGGTCGGCCGCCTTGTAGGCACCCGTCGAAGTTGCCGCAGTAAAGCCGCTGCCCCCGCCCGTGACTGGGGCGGGAACCGCATCGTCAGGCACCAGTAGCGTCACCTCGCGGCTGACAAGTTGCTGTTGCATGGGCACGGAGACGCCACCGCTGTGGAGTGTGAACTCACGGCTGACCACCTCCTGGCTCAGGACATAGTTCGCCGCGTAGTGTACGGTCGGGTCGAAACCGTCCAGCAGATCGACGGCTACGACGGCAAGGTAGGCATCCTGCCAGGCGGTCAGCCCCGTAATCTCAACGATCTTAGTCCCTGTCGGTACCACAGTGTGCACGGCGAGTCCCCCCACATCCGTGAACGGCTGATCGGAGACAAACACTCGGTATTCCTTCACGTCGCCCTGTTCGATCTCGTCGTAACCAGTCCACGATAGCGTGACTGTCTCCCCGGTCGGCGCGGCGCTCACAGTCAGCTGCGTGATCGGGTCGGGCACGGCTGGCGTGGTGACGGCCAGATGCACTTCGCGGGACACAAGCTCCTGGATGACCGGATCGGATATGCCGCCGCTGTGGAGCGAGAACTCCCGACTGATCAGTTCGGCGCCCTGAACATAGCTGGCGGCATAGTTGACGGTCGTGTCGAATCCTCCTTGGAGGTCCACGGCGACCACCGCAAAGTAGTGGTCCTGCCATGCACCCAAGCCGGTCAGATCCACCGTGTAGGTGCCAGCTGGCACAACCATGTGGGGGCTGAGAGGCGTCACGTCGGTGAAGGGAATGTCCTGCACGTAGACGCGGTACTCGGTAACGTCGTGTTCCGCCAACTCATCGTACGCACTCCAGGCAAGCGTGGCCTGGGTGCCGTCCGGGCTGGAATCGACCACGAGCTGGGTGATTCGGGCGGGCACGGCAGCAGTGGTCACCGCCAAGCCGAACTCCCGCGAGAACACCTCGCGGCTCAGCAGGTCGGCCTCACTCCCGTTCTGGAAGGAGACCTCCCGTGAGACGATCTCCTTGATCACGGGATCTGAGAACGCGCCAACTTGCACGGAGAACTCGCGCGAGAGAGTCTCGCGGAGCAAGACGTTCGACTGCGCCGTCGAGACGAGAGCCAGCGCCACCACGAGGATGGCTGCCACTCGATGGATGATAATGGGTGAAGAACGAGCCGTCATAAGCTGTGATCCCCTGCCGGATAAGAGAACACAGCTGTATTAGGGACGAATGACCTGCACCTGGACTGCCGAGTGGCCCACTGCCACTGGCACGGTGACCGTCCAGCGGATCACCAGCGGGGGACCGACGCTGGTCACTTCCTTGCCTTCGGGCGGCACCAACGTGCGGGTGTAGTTGGCGTTCGCGCGAGCGGCAACCCGGACGTAGACCGAGGACGCCTCCTCCACGTTGGTGGTTTCCACCACGACAACCGTCGTCGTATTCTCAGCGATGGACACGTCCGGGCCGGTGGCGCCAAAGGAGGCGCGCGGGTCGGCCGGGGGAGCTTCCCCACCGATAGAGATGACCTCGACCTTGGGCCCGTCGGTGGGGGGCCAGAGGAGAGGCGTCGCGGCCTCCGCCAGTGCCACCACGCTCGGGGTCGGCGTGATATCCAGGCTGCCGGCGGCCTCGTCCACGGAAATGCGCTCGATGCGGACCCGTCCCAGACCGCCTGGGTATACGTAGTCGGCGAAGCCCCCCCTGGCCTCGATTTTCCCAGTGCTGCTGGTGGTCAGGGAGGAACACACGAGCCGAATGCCGCCGCCACTGCCACTGCCGGTACGGTTGCCAGCGGTGTAACGGTCGCTACTTCCCACTCCGCCGTTTGCCGCGATGGTACCGGAGAGAGTGAGCGTTCCCGCAGTCGCGATCAGCAAAGCCCCACCCCCTGCCCCGCCGCTTCTACCGATGGAGTCTTGGTCACCGCCACCCCCGGAGCCACCCGCCAGGGGAAGCAGAGAGGGGTTGCCATAGGTAGGAGCAGTGCTGTCAGTGGGCGTGTTGCTGTGGGCAGCCCCATACCCGCGGTCTACCCGGCGACCGCCTCCGGGGCCGAAACCAGCGCTCCCCGCGCTGTTGGGTCCATGGTATCCCATGCCGCCTCGGAAGCCGCCGGGACCGGGCTCGGAGAGGTCGGGGGTGGCCACGTGGTCGGCTCCGGTCAGAGTCACCGTGCCGTCGATCGTCACATCCCCGGTCACCAGCCAGACCACCGGTGCCCGGCTCGCATGGTTCGTGAACTCGACCGTAAGACCGGCCGGAATATTGATGGAGGTGTATTTGAAGACCACCGCCCACTTGGCCGCATCATACACGCCGCGACCGTAGACGGCATTTCCCGCCGCCAACTCCGGCGCCGTGACCGCGTGGTTCCAGTCGCCCGTCAGCGCGTTCCGCAAGTCAATGGTAAGAACCCCCGCCTCCACCCCTGGGTCATCCAGAGCCGGGGTGAATGCCCCGTCCGTGCCCGCGCCCGCATAGGCTATGCTCAAAGCCGCTCCTGTGGTTGGGGCCAGCCCCCACACGCAGAATGCCCAGACTGCTGTCATCAGTACACGTCTAGTCATCGTCTCATTCCCTTTCTCTATAGCGGATGAAGCCAACATAACCGGAGGGGAAAACGCCACACATGAGCTCCCGTATAGGGTACGCATAGCGACCCCATCAGCCAAGTGATGTTCCAGGATTCCCGCAGGGCCAAAGCACGGCAGAGCCCAGGACCAGGCGGTTCGGTTGCCCGTCTTCCATCCCTGCTGTCTGCCTGGCCAGGCTATGGCTCCAGGTAGACGTCCCCGGTCACCAATGCCTGCCGCAGTTGGGGGAATGGGAGGGTGCGGGGGGTGCATCCCGTTTGGGCGCAGAGAGCGGCGGCGGTGCCGGCGGCCTGGCCTTGGCCCATGCAGCAGACGGTGTTGCGGGTGGACATGTGGGCGTCGTGGTTGGCGGTGATCATCATGCCGGCCACGAGCAGGTTGTCGAGCCCGGTCGGCAGGAGGGAGCGGTAGGGGATGCCGTAGGTGCCGCCATTCTGGATCTGCAAACGGGGGGCGCTGTCGTGGAAACCGTAGACCATGATGTCGTCGGGGAAATGGCGTCCCTCGAGCACATCGGGCAGGGAAATATCGTAGTCGCAGTCGATGAGTCGTCCCCGACGGATGCACAGGGAGGGGCTGCTGCGGGTGATGAAGGCCTTCTCGCAGCCGGGCACATGCTGCCGGAACAGCTCGATGGCCCGGGCCTGTCGTTGGCGCAGTTCCAGTTCCGCTGCGGCGACCACATCCCGGTTGGTGGGGCTGGTGGTAAGCTTGAGATTGAGCTTGATGAAGAGGAACGTGCCATCGTGGACGGTGGTGGTCACGGGGGCCATGCCGATGGCCCGGGCCTCCTCGGCAAAAGCGGGGGGAAGGAGGCCCATTCTGGCATTCAGACGGACGAGTTGGCCGTCCGCGCCACTGCGCGCGCCGATGGCGCGTTCGGAAACGGCCCCATGCTGTTCGAGGAAGGCTTCGTAGCACTCCATGGTGACTCCGCCAACCCCGATGCTGTTGGCCACGGGGTAGTCGTTGGGCTCGGTGTAGGTTGCGCCCGCCGCCGCTGCCAAGTCGCCGTAGCCCGTGCTGTCGACAAAGGCACTGGCCAGCCAGGCCTCGCGCCCGGAACGGCTCTCGACGATCACCCCAGACAGGCTCGAACCGTCGACGATGGCCCCGGCGAGGAGTGTATTCACGGCGACTGCGACGCCGGCTTCAGTCATCATTTCGAAGGCCACGCGCTTGTAGATCTCAGGATCGACAGCCGTGCACACGGAATCGTAGTCGAAGCCCGCCGTCATGTCCGCATGCCCGGACGTGCCTCCCTCGCGGGCAAGCCGTTGCACCATCTCGTGGGCGATGCCATGCACGACCTGGCGTTTCTCCACCCCAGGGAACGCCTTCCACAGATTGTAGAAGCTGTGCAGGGCGGTTCCTCCCTCCACTGCAATGCCGCCGGGGTAGCCCTTGGCCTCGATCACGGCGGTCCTGGCCCCCGCACGGGCAGCGGCAATCGCGGCCGGAACGCCGGCGGTGCCGGCTCCGGCCACAATGACGTCAAACGTGCGTACCGGCAAGTCGCGGCTCGGCTCGGGGTATACCTTCATGGGAGTGTCCTGCAGGTAAGGGCGAGTGAAGCCATCGCCACGAGAAAGGAGGGGTCAAGCGCGGGATCGACCCTCGTGGCTTTGGTGGAACTTCTGGCTGCTTCCCACCTCCCCGCTGGATGTCCATTTGCCTCCAGTTATCTCCAGTCCCTCCCAATCACCTCCAGAATGCGGTCACCACCAGGTACAGCCCGACCGTGGCCAGCACCGCCACGGAAAGCAGGGCTGTGCCACAGCCCGAGTTCTCCCGGGCCGTGAAGCCCTCCGGAAACTGGTCGGACAGCCGTGCTGTTACGTCATCCACCCGCTCCTTGGCTTCCTTCAGTCCCAGGCCCATTTTCTCTCGAACAAGCTTGATGG
>JABGQJ010000423.1 GCA_018648945.1 Victivallales bacterium | reverse complement strand
CTCCGCTCCGCAACGCACTCACGTGGGGTCCGGGGAGACGAGTCTCCCCGGCGGGGTGCGGGGCTGGCCCGGACCCCACCCGTGACTGGGGCATCACCCCTTCTCGCTGCCTCCCGCTGCACTCAGCAGACCGCGCACCTCTCGGTAGGTCAACACCCGCCAGGCCCCGCTGGCCAACTCACCAAGCTGCAGTGGCCCGATGGAGACGCGGAGAAGGCGGACCACCCCGAGATGCGCGAACGAACACAACCGCCGCACTTCCCGCTTGCGCCCCTCTCCCAGCCGGAACTCCACCCGGCACGAGCGTCCGTGCTGCTTGAGAACGCGCACGTCCAGCGGTTTGAGCAGCTCGCCTTGGTCTTGGATCCCGGCCAACAGTTGCTGGCGGGTCTCTTCGGTCAGCAACCCGCGGGCGCTCACGTGGTACACCTTCTCCACGCCGCGCGAGGGATGGGCAAGAGCCTGGCCGAACTGGCCGTCGTTGGTCAGCAGAATAAGTCCCTCGCTGTCCCGGTCCAAGCGACCGATGGTGAACAGCCGCCCGAACGACTCGGGGATAAGTTCATAGACAAGGTGTTCGGCGTATTCGTCCTGCTGCGAGCAGGTGTAGCCCGGTGGCTTGTTCAGGACCAAATAGGACAAGGACGCCGGTGCGACAGCCTTCCCCTGCACCCGGACCTCGTCCTGGCCAGGCACCACGTTCCGCGCCGGGGAGTCGAGCAACTCACCGTTCACCGTGACCTGGCCGGCCAGCACCAGCTTCTCGCAGGCGCGCCGGGATCCCAGCCCGGATGCGGCCAGATAGCGCGCAATGCGCATGCTCGTACCGTCAGGCATCGAGGATCGCGCGCACCTTGCGCGCCAAGTCGGTCATCCGGTATGGCTTGCGCAGGAAGCCCGCCGCCCCGCCCTGCAGGACCCCCGCAACGTCCTCCTCGGACACGTACCCGCTCGAAAGCAGCACCCGGACCCCGGGGTCGATCTCGCGGAGCCTGAGGAAGGCCTGGTGTCCATCCAGTTCAGGCATGACCATGTCCAGCAGCACCAGATCGACGCTGCCTGGGTTCTCGCCATAGATCTCCACGGCCTCAAGTCCATTCCCCGCCAGCAGCACGGCGTACCCCAGTTCCTGGAGCATGTCGATAATGACGTCCCAGATCATGTCTTCGTCATCCACCAGGAGGATCGTCTCGGAACCATGCAGGGCTTGGTCATCGACATCGGAGACGACCTGCATGTCCTTGCGCCTGACGGTGGCAGGCAAGAGAATGCTCTCCTGAACGCCATCGGCCTTGCGCAGGAAGCGCAGATCCCCACCGTGTTGAAGAATCGTGCCATAGATCTGCAGGAGTCGCAGATCTGCAGGAGCGTGCGCGTCATCACTCAGAACCACGTCCCAGAAAGGCTCGAACACCGTCGCTGGCGCCGCTTCGCCCCCAGTGGTGAAACTGATCTGCACGATCAGGCCGGGCTTCTCGAAGCCATCCAGCACGGCCACGGCCCGCTCGTCCAGCATCACCTCCCTGGCAGAGAGGACAATCTCCGAGCAGTCGCCGGAACATGCGTGGGAATAGCGCAGCAAGGCGCGCACCAACACCTGTTGAAGTTCGAAGAAGACGCCGGTAACGGCGATCTCTCCCTCCGTCGGCAACAGCCGCAGGGAGAGCTTCGGGCTCAGCAACTTCGCACAACGGTCCACCGCGCCTTCCAGAAGAGGCCGCAGGGAGATGCTCTCGAACTCTCCCTGCCGGCCAAAGAGACCAGCCGCCTCGGCAGGCCACCCCACCGTGCATTGCACCAATGAGCGTAGCCGGCTCAGATAGGCAAGCCCGGCCGGATTGCCCTCCAGCTCTTCCTCCACCAGCGCGGTATAGCCGTCCAGACGGCGGGACACGGCCTCCCAGGCGGAGAACATGCCGCGGTTGAGGGCCAGCAGACTGCCCAGACGTTCCTCTTCACTGAGAAGAGGGTCTTCGAAGCGGAAATCAGTGTCGCGCATCGGAAATGGAGCCCTTGTCGCTTTGCCCGTATCGTAGTGGGGCTATTATACGCGTCGTGGATGGTAGCGGCAAGCTCGACCGACCGCCTCTTGTCTCCCCAGCCGCCCCAGGCCACTCCTCATCACCCCAAAGGAATAGAACTCCATGAAGACTTCCGCCCTTGCCGAACGGCTCTGTGTAGTGGACCCGGCCAGCCGCATCTACCCGAATTCCTGCTTCGCCGCTGGCGACACCACCCTCGCCGTCGTCCGCGTGAACGGCGTGAAAATGCTCTGCGAAGCCGCCGCCGATGCCGACGCCCTGTCCGGCAATCTGGCAGGCGAACTCCAGAAGATCGGCGACGACACAGTGAAGCTCTGCCCCTTCACCCACGCCAATGCGCTGGCTTTGCGCGAACTGCTCCCCTGGACCGCGCCAATCTCGCTGCGCGACCGCAAGACCACCATTGGCTGCGGCGACCGGCTCGGCTTGGCCACCCCCGGCCACATCCGTGCGGCCCGCCAGTTCGCCGTCGCCCCCGTCCTGGCCCAGCAGTCCATCCGCGAACTCACCCTCACCGGACGCACCTACGAGAACGTGGTGGACGATGTCACCTTCCTCGTCCTCCAGGAAGGCCACACCGACGGCTACGGGGCCGATGGCGACCATCTCAAGACGTTGGACGACATCAACGTGGCGGTCGATGCCGGCATGGCCATGATCACCCTCGACCTCACCGAGAAGATGAATGCCGACGCCGAGAAGTGGTCCCAGGCTGAGGTGGAGGCGGCCTTCGCCAAGCTAGCGGCCAACGTCCAGGAACGGATCGTCGGCACCTATGCAGACCGCACCTTCGACCTGGCTGACGAGACCGTCCGTATCGAGGCCCTGGAAGCCAAGCGCTGCGCCGTCATGTACCTCGCCGCCATGGACTTCAGCAGAGAGGTCTATGACCTGCTCCGGGCGCGCCGCGACCACGCCTTCGACCTGGAGATCTCCATCGACGAGACCGAAGCCCCCACCCTCCCCGCCCATCACCTCTTCATCATCCGCGAACTCCTCTATCGCGACATCGAGGTGAACTCCCTCGCGCCCCGCTTCATCGGCGAGTTCCAGAAGGCCATCGACTACATCGGCGACCTCGCCGAGTTCGAGCGCCAATTCCGCATCCACTGCGCCATCGCCAAGGCCCATGGCGAGTACAAAATCAGCATCCACTCCGGCTCCGACAAGTTCAGCGCCTACCCCATCATCGGTCGCTACACCAATCACCGCGTGCATGTCAAGACCGCCGGCACCAGCTGGCTCGAGGCCATCCGCGCCATCGCCGTGGCCGACCCCGCGCTCTACCGCGCCATGCACGCCATGGCCTTCCAGGTCCTCCCCGAGGCCCTCAAACTCTACCACATCACCCCCAACCTCGACAACATCCCGGCCCTGGCCGACGTCGCCGATGGCGACCTCGCCGAACTGATGAACCAGGACGACGCCCGCCAACTGGTCCACGTCACCTACGGCGGCCTGCTCAACGCCCCCGAAGTCCGCGACCGCTTCTTCGCCGCCATGAACAAGGACGAGGAAGTCTACTACGGCCTCCTCGAGAAGCACTTCGTCAGGCACATCTCCACCCTCGGCCTCGCCCCCCTCGCCTAGGGGGCATTTCAGATTTCAGATTTGGGATTTCAGATTGTGGGGAAGACTGGGACAAGGGTAAGGGGCGTGGGGGAGCGTCCCTGACCGCAACCAGTGACCGATACCATGCGCGATTTCCGGAATATCGTGACAGGTCGCGAGATCCCGTCGGAGAACTACAGCGACCAACCATACGTGGTGAAGACGGACGACGGGGCGTGGCTCTGCGCCATGACCACGGGTGCCGGACACGAAGGCAAGGCGGGACAGCATGTGGTCGCCATGCGGAGCTCGGACCATGGGAGAACGTGGTCCGAGCCCATCGATGTGGAGCCGGCCGATGGGCCGGTTGCCGCCTACGCCGTCCTGCTCAAGACCCCAACCGGGCGCATCTACTGCTTCTACAACCACAACACCGATGAGATCCCGACCGGGGTCCGGGACATGCCGCGCCAACCGGCCTACAACCTTAGGCGCGTGGATATGCTCGGGCATTTCGTCCTCAAGTTCAGTGATGACCACGGGCGCACCTGGTCCGCCGAGCGCACCGAGATCCCGATTCGCGAGACCGCCATCGACCGCGAGAATGTGAGTGGTGGCACGATCCGGTTCTTCTGGACGGTGGGCCGGCCCTTCGCCCACCATGGCGTCGCCTACGTCCCCGTTCACAAGATCGGCGGCGTTGGCCCGGAGATCATCAACGCATCGGAGGGCGTGGTGCTCTGCAGCGACAATCTCCTGACGGAAACCGACCCCGCCAGGATCCACTGGGATACCCGGCCGGATGGTGACGCCGGGCTTCGTCCGCCACCGGACGGCGGCCCCATCGCGGAGGAGCAGAGCTACTCCGTGCTCAGCGACGGCACGTTCTACGTGGTCTACCGGTCCGTGGCCGGCCATCCGGTGTACGCCTACAGTCGCGACCATGGCCGCACCTGGACCGAGCCGCGCTATGCGCGCTACGCCAACGGTCGCCTGATGAAGCATCCCCGCGCCGCCAACTTCGCTTGGCGCTGCGCCAACGGCAAGTTCCTGTACTGGTTCCACAACCATGGCGGCCGCGACTTCCATGACCGCAATCCGGCCTGGCTCTGCAGCGGCCGCGAGACCGACTCCCCGACCGGCAGGATCATCGAGTGGTCGCAACCCGAGATCCTGCTCTACGACGACGATCCACGCATCCGCCTGAGCTACCCCGATCTGATCGAGGAAGACGGCCGCTTCTTCATCACCGAAACCCAGAAGGACATGGCCCGGGTGCATGAGCTCGATCCACAGCTGATCGAGGGGCTGTGGGGCCAGTTTGAGGACGACCGGCTTGCCGAACACGGCCTGATTCTCAACCTGCCTCACCCCAACGAAGCGATGCCGCCCGCAGTCGAAGCCCCTCCCCTGCCCGACTTCTCGGCAACCGACCGGTCGCAGTCCGACGGCCGGACTCGGGATCTCCGCGCCGGGTTCTCCATCGATCTCACCATCCGCCTCGATTCCCTCGCCCCTGGCCAGATCGTGCTGGACAACCGAATCGAGAACGGCTGCGGCTGCGCGCTGCGCACGACGGACCAACACACCCTCGAAATCCTACTCAACGATGGCCGCACGCAAAGCACCTGGGACTGCGATCCGGGCATGCTGAACGTGGCGCGCAAGCAGCACATCACCATCATCGTCGACGGTGGCCCCAAGATCATCACTTTCCTCGTGGATGGCGTGCTCAACGACGGCGGCGAGACCCGGCAGTTCGGCTGGGGCCGATTCAGCCCCCATCTGCGCGGAGTCACTGGTGCCGACCGTCTCCGGATCGGCCAACAGATCACCGCGCTGCGCCTCTACAACCGCCCGCTGCGCACCTCCGAAGCGATCGGCAACTGGCGACACACGAGGCCGCGATGAACCCCATCGCACACGTCGTTCTGATCGCCCTCGCCGCCTGGCCCGCAGTCGCAGGCCCCACCATTCTCTTCGACTTCGAGCGAGGCATGCCAGCCGGGACGGAGATCGTCTCCGGGGCGGAAGCCGCCCTTGCCGGGACACCGCAGGGCACGGCGCTCAGGATCAAGGGCGCGTCGAGCCGCAAGTGGCCTGGTGTGACCTTCCGCCCCCCGGGAACGCACTGGGACTTCTCGCAGGCCCGACGCCTGGCCATGGACGTGCGCAATGTGGGAAGCACACCGGTCCGGATCGGCCTCCGCTTCGATGCGCCCGGCAGGAAGGGGAAGCAGCAATTCCGTTTCACCTACGCCGACCTGCCACCCGCTGGCACCAAGACCATCTGGGTGGCCATCAGGCCCGTGCCGCCGCTCGACGTGGACGGCACCCCCATCGAGCTGCCGGGAATGTGGGCGGGCCCGTGGGGGAGCTTGCCGTGGCGCGGGGACAAGCCGGTCACGGTCGATCCCAGTCGCGTCAGCCGGGTCATGATCTACGCAGGGCGCCCGGAGACGCCCTTTGCCTTCGAGGTGGACAACCTACGCCTGCTCACGGCGTCCGCCTGGAATCCCGCCGACGGCACGCCGTTCTTTCCCTTCGTCGATGAGTTCGGCCAGTACATTCATGAGGATTGGCCAGGGAAGACCCACACGGAGGCGGAACTCGCAGGCAGTCTGGAACGGGAGCGGGTCGATCTGAAGCAGCACCCGAGGCCCAGCAGCCTCAACCGTTACGGCGGCTGGCAAGATGGTCCCACGCTCGCGGCGACTGGCTGTTTCCGCCCGGCGAAGCACGCGGGCAAGTGGTGGCTGGTCGATCCCGAGGGCAAGCTGTTCTTCTCCTGGGGAATCACCTCGATCCGCCTGGACGCCAAGAAGACCCCAGTGACCGACCGCGACACGTGGTTCCGCTGGCTCCCGGCTCAGGACGATCCACGCTTCGGGGCGTTTCTGGGCAAGGCCTTCGCCTGGAGTGGGGCCTACAAGCACAAGCAGATGACCGGATTTTCCTTCGGACAGGCCAACATGCTCCGGCGTTACGGCGACGACTGGCCCGAGCAAGCCCGGGCGATGGCCCACACCCGCCTGCACAGCTGGGGAATGAACACCATCGGCAACTGGTCGGACATCCCCATGTGCAAAATGCAGAAGACCCCCTACACCGTCGCGCTGGCCATCCCCGTGACAGACTACTTGGGGGATGCCAAGACCCACAACGAGCGATTCCCAGACGTCTTCA
>JABGQJ010000422.1 GCA_018648945.1 Victivallales bacterium | reverse complement strand
CTTGGGGGCGACCTTGAACCAGCCTTGGATGTCCTCGTAGCCGCCGACGTTCTTCTCGCAGGTGAAGAAGTGGCTCTGGCAGTAGACCCGGCCGGGGTAGGGGCAGAACTGCACCATCACATTCGGCTCCGGCTTGACCCGGGTGGGCGGCGGCGAGGTGGCCTTGGTGTAGGCGAGGGTGAGAATCCGCTTCTCGGGGTGCTTTTTGGCCACGTAGCGCGCGACGGCGTTGACATAGGTGATGAGCCGGTCGGTCATCACCTTGCCGGGCACGGTGTCGAGGGCGAGGCATGGTTCGCAACGGCACCAGGCGTGCCCGTCGCCCTGGGCGACCCCGAAGTAGGTGCGGTTGGGAAGCTTGTCCATGAGCGCCATGAGGCGCTCGGCGGAGATGCGCTGTACGTCGGGATTCGACAGGCAGAGATGCACGTCGAAGCGCTTCGCCTCCGGGTCGCGACGCAACCGCTTGCCGTCCTTCTGCAGCGCGAAGTATTCGGGGTGTGTCTCGTGGTACGTGTCGAAGGGCACCAGGTATGCGGCGGAGTGGACGAGTCCACCGGGCTCGCCGATGTCCCTGGGCTCTCCCAGATCATCCGATGGGGTGTGGCCCAGCTTCAGATTCTGGCTCATCTTGCGGAACTCCAGCAGCGGCTTGGCGCGGAGCTGGCAGGTGGGTACGATCAGGGCCTCCGTCCGGGGCACCACCTCGCAACCAGGCGCGTAGAACTTCACGCCGAGCTGCCGGACCAGGGCATAGGCACCGTAGATGGTCCCCAGATCACGCCAGCCGCAGACTGCTCCGCGGTCGTTGGTCACGCGTACCACATAGCCGTCCCGCTCCATCGATTTGAGTTCCTCGCGCGAGATGATGCCGGTGGTGACGGCAAGTTCGCCGAGTACCAGATCGCCGGGCATCACGGTGGTCGCATCGGTCTCGGTGACGGCGAGCTTCCGGCCGCAGATCTGCTCGATGTAGGCCGCGATTTCGCCCGCCGCGAAACGCTCCCGTTCCGGGGCATCCTGGCGGACCAGAATCCGCTTCACCGCAGTCCCGTCCGCGAAGTTGACGGTTCCGACTGGTTGTGGTTCGGGCAGCGGCAGAACCCGCAGGCGGCGCTGGACCGTGACCTCGTAGCCGGGCGCAACCGGCAGGCCGGAGAACACCCACAAGCCCTGGCGTTTGCCGTACCGCTCGATGCGGGAGTCGAACGCGGCGATGCGCACCCCGTTGCCGGCGGTGATCTCGATGATCCGGTCGGCCGTGTGGATGCGCATGGCATCGCCGGAGCGGGTCATGAGGCCACGCACGGGGGGAGCGGGCATGGGCTTCTCGTCGGTGATCGCTCCGGCGGCGTTGAGGATTCGGACTGTGGCCCCATCGACAACATCAGCAGGAATCTGGAAGGCGGCGTGTTCGGTCGGGCCCTTGGGCGTCCCCTCGGCGATGGTGTAGCTGAGTTCCACCTCTACCCCGTCGGCCAGCAGGTTCACGCGATAGCGCGCCCGTGCCTTGGGCAGTTCTGCTGTTGCTTCGATATGGTTCGGCCCACGCTCGACCTTGGCGACCTTCCAGAACTCGCCGTAGGAGAGGAAGTTTCCCTCGTACTTCGGCTGGTAGAGCGTGAAGTAGGAGCCCAGGGAGAGCCGCGTCTTGCCGTGGTACACGACGAGCCCATCGTCGTTCAGGATTACGCGGTACTCTCCCCGCGTAATCTCCACTGGCTCTGCGCCTCTGGTTGCCGGCAACCAGACGAACAGAGTCAGACAGGCAGCCAGCATCGCGGTGGTCGTTCTCATCGGGATTCCTCTTCAGGAGCTCGCCTTTCGGCGGCTGGCTTGTTCTTGGGTTTGCTGTCGGGACGAGCGTGCCCCTTCTCCCACACCTTCCTGAGCAGCTTGTAGCCCTGGGGATCGTGCTGCTTGATCTCCGCTCGCACGAAGGGATAGAAGTCGTTCCTGCCGAAGTAGGCCTCGGTGAGCTCGGCGAAGTACTCCATCTGGTTGTTGAGCGCGTAGGCCCGCTTCTTCCGCCCGCCAATGAACAGCACGGAGTCGTAGATCTTGCTCTCCACCGCGTTCTTGTAGGCCGCCAGCAACTCCGGGTGCTTGTAGCCTAAAGCGCGCTGCTGGTAGCCATGGGCGAGTTCGTGCATCAGCATCCACGGCTGCGTATGCCGGGTCCAGTTGACGAAGTTCGCCGGGTTGCCCAGCTCGATGCATTTGGCCTTCTCCGGGTTGAACCCGTTCTCTACCAGCCACTTCCTCGACGGGTGATGGCAGGCGCAGACCACCGTGCTCTTGGCTTCGAACCAGATGCCGATCTTGTGCAGTTCAGCCAAGGCGGGTTTGGGCACGACCCGGTTGATCCGGTAGAGCTGGGTCTGGAGTTCCTTCAGGGCCGCCGCATGGATCGGGTCGCCCGAGGTGAGCATCGCCCGATTCACATGAACGGGCCAGCCTTCGATGTCCTGCAACTCATAGGCCGAGGTCGGCTCGAAGGTCGGAGGAGCGGCCATGCAAAGGGCGCAGACCATACTGAGCACCGCGATTCGTAGGGTTGTCATGCATGCCCCTGAGCTGTGGGCTACTGGTGGATCGGCGCCTCCCCGCCTGGGAAGAACCCCAGCAGACTGTGCCGTGTCAGTCGCCGACCTGCAAGGGAAGGTGATGGGAACGCGGGTAGGTCCTGCCTTCAGAACATGACTACGCGCGCCGAAGATTGCGCCGTCGCTTCAGGCCTCGCCCGCAAGTCGGTCCCCACCCGGGACTGCGCTTCGCTCCGTCCCAGGCCAGGTTGCAGCGGCCCTTTGGGACTTGCGCGGTGCGGAGGGGCTCTGCCAGATTGCACGAGCCGTTCGGGCATGGATTGTCCTGAGCGCGCGGGTACCGCGTTCCCAGTGTGCCAAGGGCACAGCACAGCATAGCCTAGGACGTAGCGGAGCGCAGTCCTAGGTCCGGGTCGCGAAAGAGCGTGAGTCCTGAAGGGACGGCGCAACGCCCCGCAAGCGGCAGGCGGAGCCCTTGGCGACCATCGTCATGTGGGCCAGAACAGGCGGGCGGCCCGAGGGGTTGACTGAGGCCGAGGGCGATGGTACGCTCAGGGACTGGCACGACCTGTGGATTCAGACCGAGCGCAAGGACCACGATGAACGAACAACAGACGGTGGCGAGGATCGCCGAGGACCTGGGCAAGCTTGGCGTGGACCCGGGGGATGTGGTGCTGGTGCACTCGTCGCTCCGGTCGCTGGGCGAACCACGGGTTCAGGCGGAGACGGTCGTGCAGGGGTTCTTGCGGGCACTTGGCCCAGAGGGCACGCTTCTCCTTCCGGCCCTGAGCTACAAACAGCAGCCGAAGGACATCCACAGCACCCTTGCCAGCCCATCGAATGTGGGGGCCCTGCCGGAGTACTTCCGGCAACGTCCGGGCACGGTGCGTTCGGTGCATCCCACACACTCGATCAGCGGCGTGGGCCCGGCGGTGGCGCAGCTGTTCCGCGATCACGAACTGGACACGACGCCATGCGGCCCGCATTCCCCGCTGCATCGACTGCTCGGTATGGATGCCAAGATCGTCATGCTGGGCTGTGGCTTGCTCTGCAACACCACCATGCACGCACTGGAAGAGTTCACCGAGCCCCCCTATCTCTTCGGCGGTGACTGCTCCTATGCCATCACCGATGCCACTGGCAGGACCTACCGGAAGACCTACCGAACGCACGGCTTCGCTGGCTGGGTCCAGCGCTACGACCGCATCGCCGAACTTGGCGTCGATGGACTGATTGTCTCCGGCCAGGTGCTGGCGGCGGAGACCCAGGTGATCCACACGCGGCTGCTCAAGGAGCCGGTCATCGCCAAAATGCGCGAGAATCCCCTGTTCTTCGTGGCCGAGAGAGACGACTGAGGGATGAACGGATGACCACATCACACGCATTTCTTGCCACACTTCTCGCTCTCTGCGTATCCTGTTCGCGGCCGCCAGAACGGGTCGATGAGGCCCCCCCCGAGCAGGCCCAGAAGGCAGCCGGGGAGCAGGCCCAGGAGCAACCCAAGAAGCCCCTCCCGGTCCCCCGTCCCGACCCATTGGCGAAGGTCGAATTGGACCTGGACAAGCTCGACACAGCGGGTCTGCGCGGCCCCGCCAATGGCAAAGTGGCGGTCTCCTACGAGTTCTGCATTCCAAACACCGACGCCTGCAAGGCCGAGGTCAAGGCCATCGACTCTACCGTGCAATTCATGCCCGGTTCCCGCGGGCGCATCGGTGCGACCAAGGAGCAGTGCCTGTGCATCGGCTCCACGCACCAGAAGGACTTCCGCTCCGTCCTTCGTTCCCTGGCGGAACTGAGCTATGTTGAGCGCATCATCGAGTGCCACTTCGAGTGACTGGCCCTGCGGCTGGCCAAGCTGACCAAGGAAACCTACAGATGAGGACAATCACGACGGCTCTTGCAGCGATCATGGTGCTGGCGTTTGTTTCGCCAACCGGGGCGCGTCCGCCGAGGCCCGACGGTCGGGAATTGCTGGCCGAGCATGAGACGCTTGCTGTGCTGGAGAGCGTTGCCTTCCGGCAGTGCCGGGGCCGCACCGCCGCGTGTCCCAAGGACTGCGGCGATTCCGGGGAGTTCGCGACCTTCAAGATCGTGGAATACACCCACTACAAGCAGCATGGGAAGTATGGCGGCAAGCAGAAGTCCTACCACATTCAGGTCAGCGACTTCCACAGAAAACCGAAAGGTGACCCGAAGATCCTGGAAGCCGTTCGCGGTCTCAAAGAAGGCGACTATGTGCGGCTGCACTGGCGGCACGACTACGTGACGAAGAACCGGTCGTCCTTCCCGGAACGCCCCATCGTGAAGCTGGAGAAGATCAGCAAAGCCGAGGCTAAGGCCATTCTGGCCAAGGACGGAGCAGGCAAGGGCGAGTAGCGCCAGAACCCCAAGCGTAGGGAAACTGACATGCGATATCTCCAACGGCTTGTCTATGTAGTGGTTTCTATCAGTAGCGCCGCGCTGGCCCGCGACTACCATGTCGCGCAGCGGCACCCGGCGGCATCGGATGAAAATGCGGGCACGGCAGACGCGCCCTTCCTGACCATCGCCCACGCCGCGAGTGTCGTGCAGGCGGGGGACCGCGTGGTCATCGGCAGTGGCGTCTACCGCGAGTCGGTAGTGATCGAGACCAATGGTACGGAGGCCTCCCCGATCCGCTTCGAGCCTGCGCCCGCCGCCCGCGTGGTGGTGACCGGGGCCGACGCGCTGACCGAGTGGCAGAAGGAGGAAGGCGAGGGGGCAATCGTCAGCACAGCCTGGCCACACCGCTTTGTCACCTGGACGAAGACCAACGCACATCCCAGTGACGACCGCCACGCCATGATCGGACGTTGCGAGCAGGTGTTCGTGAACAACTACCCGCTCCTCCAAGTGCTCGACCGGGCGAAGATGAGCCGGGGCACCTTCTACGTGGATACCGAGGCCAAGCGCCTCTATCTGTGGGATCGGGGAAACCGGGATGTGGCCGCAAAGGGCCGCTGCTTGGTCGAGGCCTCGTCACGGTCCGTGCTCTGGCAGAGCAAGGGCGCTTACGTGCAGGTACGCGGCATCCGCTTCCGCTACGCCGCCAACCGGGCGCAGCAGGCGGCGGCCTCCTTCCGGGGCAAGGGCAGCGTGATCGAGGACTGCGTGTTCGAGAAGACGAATTCCATCGGGGCCAGGTTTGGCGGCCAGGACATGGTGATTCGGCGCTGTCAGTTCCTGGACAACGGACAGATGGGGTTTGGCGCGGGGGCGGCGCATCGCACGTTGATGACCGACTGCGAGGTCCGCAATAACAACACCAAGGGCTGGAACCGGAACTGGGAAGCCGGGGGCAACAAGCTCGCGCTCTGTCGCGGACTGGTGATCGAGAAATCGCGCTTCATCGGCAATCGCGGCAACGGCATCTGGTTCGATATCGGCAATGAGAAGTGCGTCGTGCGCAACTGCCTCATCGCTGATAACGAGCAAGCAGGCATCTTCTACGAGATTTCCTACTCCCTGTATGCCCATGACAATGTGATCATCGGCAATGGTTTCGGAGCGCGCTTCGGAGCCTGGGGTGCCGATGGCGGCATCTCGCTGTCCAGTTCGCCCAACTGCGTCATCGAACGCAATCTGCTGATCGGGAACCGCGAGGGCTTCCAGTTCCGCGAACAGAACCGCTCCACCCCGCTTATCGACGGCACCAAGGGGGTGAAGGTCTGGAACCACGACAATACCATCCGCAACAACGTCATCGCCTACAACCAGAATCTACAGGTAGGCGGTTGGTTCGATGTGACCGATGGCCGCTACTGGCCCAAGACCAGCGCGCGCCGGAAGCCCGCCGCAAAGGGAGCCGCCCCGAAGGACGATATCGCTGCCAAGTACAAGGACCGCGATGGCAAAACGCCAGCGCCGAAGGACTTGGAGTCTCTCTCCCTCGTCCTGGATGGGAACCTCTATGCCATCGCCGCACCGCAGGGCCTGTTCCAGTGGGGCTGCTCCTGGCGTGACCATGCGAAGTATGTCGCTCTTGCCCCGCTCGCCGCCGAGCTCGGGCTGGAGCGGCAGGGCCGCGTGGTGCCCTTTGTTTTTGGCGACTACCTGACCCGCGACTTCCGCATCCCCGCCGACAGCCCGGCACTCAAGATGGGCTGCTACCCCAAGGGCGAGATCCCTGGGGTGAAGCTCGGAACGCTGGGCAAGTAGACGTTCCCTTGCGGGCTCGCCGCCCCGAAGGAAGGCACGCAGGGAACGGGGCCAGCCCGAATGCC
>JABGQJ010000421.1 GCA_018648945.1 Victivallales bacterium | reverse complement strand
CCGGCGCTCCCGGCCACGATTCCCCAGGTAGGTGCGCCGGGCCCCGGTGCACTCCCCCCGCTCCTCCCACGTGTGGCCTACAGCCTTTTTCTGCGCGTCAGTCGAGCTCGATCTCGGCCACGCGGACCACCAGATTGGTGCCGTACGGGTAGCCCGTGAAGTTGACCGTGGCCAAGCCCGCATCGGCATTCTGGGAGAAGGCGAGTGCCTCGCCGTTGTCCAGCCAACTCACCTTCTTGATGGGTTGCTTGATGCCCTGCGCCACCCGGGGACCCGCGCCACCGACGCTGACGGTTACCTGGCCATGCCCGGCGATGCGCAGGTCGTAGACGAACCAGTAGAGCTTGCCGTCGGCTTCGAGCACGAAATCGCGCCCTCGGCAGGAGACGGGAACGGGCTTGCCATCGTAGACAGGCAAAGCGTGCTGCTCGGCCCAACGCCCGGCCACCGCCAGGGAGGCGGCTTCGTAGTCGGGAATCGCGCCCGTGGCGGTGGGCCCCACATTCAGGAGGTAGTTGGCCCCCACCTTGCGGCAACTGGCCAGATTCTCGATCACGTTGGCCGGCGACTTGAAGGAGTAGTCGTTGGCACCGATGCCCCAGTGGGAGTTCATGGTCTGGCACATCTCGCCGGCGATGTACCGGGCATGGCCGCGCCGGTCCAACGCCTTGGGCATGGACTGCTCGAAGGTGACGCTGTCCACACCGCCGTGGCTGACCGCGCCCTCGTTGCCGATGCCGGTGTTGTTGATGATCATGGCCTCGGGCTGGAGACGACGGATCATGCTGTATAGCCGGTCGTGCTTCCAGTCCGCCTGACGCCGCGACCAGTCGCCATCGAACCACATGCCACCGATCGGGCCATAGTGCGTGCAGAGCACTTCCACCGACTTGTAGAGGTAGTCCAGATACTCGTTGAAGGTGGCGTCGTCGCAGGTGTGCGACTGCCAACGCCAGTCGAGCGTGGTGTGGTAGAAGAAGGGGATGATCCCCTCGGCCCGGCAGCCTTCGACATAGTCTGCGATCAGGTCGCGGCCGGCCGGTGAATGGGGTGCGTCGAAGTCGCTCAGGCCACGCGTGTCGTAGAGACTGAACCCGTCATGGTGCCGGGTGGTGAGGGTGATGTACTTCATCCCCGCATTCTTGGCGATGCGAGCGATGGCGCGACCGTCGAAGTCCGCCGCCGTGAAGGTATCCTTGAGCTTGGTGTATTCCTCGACCGGGATCTTCTCGCGGTTCATGACCCACTCGCCACGCCCCAGCTGGGAATAGACCCCCCAGTGGATGAACATGCCGTAGGCCAGGTGCTCGAAGCGCTCGATCCGGGGTTCCGGGACGGGAATAGCAGCTTGCTCTGTCATGGTACTCTGTCCTTGCATCACGTGGAAAGACCGGTTGGCGGCGTACACTACCGCCTCACGCGCCAGGGTCCAACCGATACGAGGTAGCCTCGGCGGCAGAGCCGCTCGTACCGCCAAGCCGTGGCGAGGAGCCCGGGGAGACCAGTCTCCCAAGCGGGGTCCCGGGGCTGGCCCCGGCTCTACCTTGCGGCTGGCTGCAGCACAGCTGCCTGGTTCAGGAAGATCCAGTATCCACGCAGGAAATCCAGCACGCCGGACGAGACATGGTAGCCGTTGGCCCGCCACTCCTGGAGGCCTGCCGCCCCGGTTTCCGTCTGAATCTCCTCCGCCAGCGTGTCCCGGAGGAATGAAGGGAACCCCACCAGTCGCCACCGATTCTGGATCGCAAACGCCGCCGCTTCCGGAACCACGCCCGAAACCACGCTTGTCGCTGCCTCGCGCCGCTCCGGCACGAACACCCAGTACCCCCGGCCAAATTCCAGCGTCTCTGCCACCTCATAGCGTAGCGTGTCGCCATTCCAGTCCCATGTGGGGCCCTGGAACAGCGGCCCGCGCGCCACGGGATCCGTGAACAGCACCGCCGGATCGGCATTCTCCACCACCAACGGCAAGGCCACCACGTTCCAGCCTGGCTCGAACTCGTAAAACGCCCAGCCCCACTCCGTCACCTGCCCTTCTTCCCAACCATCCCACGCTGTCACCCGACACGACACCAAGCCCGCGTCCCCGCGTTGCCCCGCCACCTCGGCGAGCGACACGTCTGGTTGATCGAGCCCCGGCACAGGCACCCCGTTGCGACGCCATTCGTAGCGCAGTTCCTCCCCGGCGCCCTCGGGATCGTGCCAGTTCGAGCACACGACGGCAAACGCCTCGGCGACCCCGTCGTACTCCCCGACCACGCCAAATGTGGCGGGGGCATTGGCCTCCGTCCGGAAGCTCCAGACCGGTCCTTCCCGTTCACTGTCCGCAGACCGGGCGATTACTTGCCAGCAGTAGCCCATCTCGGGAACCAGAGTGCTCTCCCCCACCCGCTCCGCTCCCAGTAGCCACCTACTCTCCGCCACGGTGGCGGCGGCAGTCCCCGGCCTGTTCCCGCCAGCCTGCCAGAGATACACATTGTAACTCACTGCCCGCTCGCAGCTGCTCCAGCCAAACTGCCGCTGCGTCCAGAGCACCGCGAGGTCACCATCGGCGGGAACCCCGTCTGCCGGGGTCTCGGGCGGCTCACTCCACGTAGTGAACGTCCACACTGGCCCCTCTGTCTCCCCGTTGGCATTTCGTGCGACAACCTGCCAAGCATACGCCGTGCTGTGCTCAAGCCCCGTCTGCGGAGCATACGAACACGCCACCGTCCTCCCCACCGGCAATGCCCCCGGCGGGCGGGTAAGGTCTGCCCGGCCCGGGGCGCCTGGAACCCACAGGTACACGGCGTACTCAGTCGCGAAACTGGCCGCCGCCCAGGACAGTCTCTCTGTCTCCGGCACCGACACCGCACCATCCGCGATCCCTGGTCCGGCGGGCACCGAGGGCAGCGCGCCCCCTGCCGGAACGAGGCACTCGTACGGCCCGAGGTCCACCGTCCCTCCTTGGATGCGTGCATTCCCAGCCAGATCCGTGTCCAACCCCGGCGGCACGGCCGCATTGTCTCCCGCATCGATCCCCGGCGACCCAAGCAGCAGGCGCAGGCCATCGTCCGCCGTCCCCCAGATATCGTCCGGCCCATCCGGATCGGACACATCCGCGAACTGCGGGTCCGCATTGCTGTTGCTCGCCGGCCAGTCGGACAGGTCTGCTACATCCAGGAGATTGTGAGTGAACTTGCTCTTGTCTCCGCCTACAATCCCGTCCCCGTTGTCCCAGAAGATCGAGTTCGAGAGGACTGGCAGGGAACCGTAGTACTTCTCGTAGCAGTACATTCCTCCACCCTCTGAGGCCCGGTTCCGCAAGAACACACAGCCTGATAGCGTGGGGAACGATATCATGTAGCAATACATCCCACCGCCTTTGGATCCCTCGTTCTCCACGAACACACAGTTCGAGAACGAGGGCTCGCCATCCACGTTGAGCGTCCCGCCTCCCGAGGAGGTCGCCTGGTTCCCCGTGAATACGCAGTTTGACACCGCAGGCGAGGAGCCCAGATTGAGCATCCCGCCGGCACTGCTCGACGAGCGATTCATCGCGAACACACAGTGCGAGATCGAGGGCGAAGAGAAGTCGTTACGCATCCCCCCTCCCCTCCGGTGGTCAGTTCCAGGCCCATCGGCAAGCCCCGCAACCACAGACACGCCGCAGAGCGAGGCACTTCTCTCAAGTCTCGCCCACCCGGGATGGTGGAACACATGGTGCGTGTTGTCGCCGGAGTCGCCGCCAGGATCGTCGGGAACGCCATCACCGTCCGTATCCGTGTCCGCCACGCCGATGTCTCCCGAGAGCACGACCCGGTTTGCTCCTGGGGCAGCGTCCGAGGCCTCGTCCGAGTCGGCTCGACCGTCGGACGCGTCCGCAGGGAAGCCCCCGCGCACGACGACTCCGTTGCGCAGGGAGAAATGCACCGTGCGCGGGTCCGATTCGTCGCCCCCGTTCGGGCGCGAGCCCGGCCAGTAGACGCCCGCTGCCACCCAGACCTCACCGCCGCCGTTCAGGGCGCAGGCCTCGATGGCAGCCTGTAGATCACCCATCGCCGCGCCCCAGGACGAGCCGTCACCCAAGCCACCGGCCTTCACGAAAGCGGTCCCGTCCGCGTTCGGGCGCGCCGGGGCGACGATGGCCGTCCACGTCTGGTCCGCCGCCACCGCATCGATGAGCAGCGTGCCGTCGAGCGACTCCGTCCCCAGCGCGGACACCCAGTGCAGGAAGTGCTGTCCAGGGGCGGTCTCGACCGAGACCCCGGGGCATGCCCCCCCAGCATGCACTTCGAACTCCAGCACGCGCCCCCTGGCATCCCCGGACGCCAAGGCAGACGAGCCGTCGTCCGCCAGCCGGAACGCCACACGGAAGCTGTCGGTGCCAGCAGGCCTGTATTCATATGGTCCCTGGTCCACTGCCTCTCCCTGAATCCGCTGGTTGCCAAGCAGATCAACATCCAGCGAAGCCGGCACATCTGTATCGTCCCCGGCATCGATGCCCGGGGAGCCCGGGAGCAGATGCAGGCCGTCGTCCGCCGTGCCCCATATATTGTCTCGGCCATCGGGGTCGGCTTCGTCCGCGAATAGCGGATCAGCATTGCTATTGGAGGACGGCCATCCCGATAGGTCTGGTAGGTCAATCAGATTGTGGCTGAACCCAGACCGGTCGCCCGTTACGTCACTGCAGATGATCTCGTCGCCATTGTCGCGGAAAACAGAATTCGACACCGTCAGATACGAAGACGGCTCGAACACGGCATCGGGAGCGTAGATGGCACCGCCACGGTAGGTTGCTCGGTTGCCCTGGAACACACAATTCGACAAGAGAAGCGGCGCGTCCCAACTATGGATCGCGCCACCGTAGTCGCCATAGTTGCCCTGAAACGCGCAGTTTGAGAACGAGGAGGACCCGCGACTATACGCTCCGCCGCCTTCTCTTGCCCGGTTCGCCATGAACACGCAGTTCAAGAGCGAGTACGAGCTCTTGTATATCCCACCGCCGCGCAAGTCGGCGACATTGCCATGGAACACGCAGTCCGAGAGCGAGGGCCAGGACCAGTCACTATTGTGCATCCCGCCACCGGAGTCGGTTGCCAGGTTCGCTTGGTACAGGCAATTCGCCAACGAGGGCGAAGACCGGTAGTTGTACATCCCGCCGCCGTCCGTGGCCCGATTCCCCGTGAACACGCAGTCCGAGAGCGTCGGCGAGGAGATGCCATTGTACATCCCCCCCCCATCCTGGTGGTCCTCGTCGCCGTCCCCGGCGAACCCCGCCACGATCCACACGCCATGCATCGCTGCGTGCGGACGCAGTGCCGCTGGTTCCGGGTGATAGAGCACGTGGTACGCATTGTCGCCGGAATCGCCGCCGGGATCGTCGGGCACGCTATCCCCATCCGTGTCGGTGTCAGCGTTGCCGATGTCCCCGGAGAGGACGACGCGGTTCACTCTGGAGTCTGCATCACCTACCTCGTCGCAGTCGGCCCGGCCGTCGGTTGCGTCGGCCGGGAAGCCGCCGCGTACGGCAACGCCGTTGCGCAGGGAAAAGTGCACCGTGCGCGCATCGGCCTCCGCCCCGCCGTTGGGCCGCGAATCCGGTCTGTACACCCCGCCCGCCACCCAGACTTCGCCGCCACCGTTCAGGGCGCAGGCCTCAACGGCGTCCTGCAGATCGCCCGTCGCCGCAGCCCAGGACGAACCGTCGCCCAAGCCGCCCGCCTTCACGAAAACGGTCCCGTCCGCGTTCGGACGCGCCGGGGCGACGATGGCCGCCCACGTCTGGGCCGCTTCCACCGGAACCAATACCAGCGGGTCGGCAAGTGACTCCTCGCCCAGAGTGGATACCCAGCGCACGAAAAGTAGGCCTGGCGCGGGCACAACCGAGATCTCGGGGCACATGCCACCGGAAGCGACCTCGAACTCAAGAACGCGTGCCATGTCCCCACCGGACGACAGGGCGGACGAGCCGTCGTCCGCCAGTCGAAATGCCACGCGGAACACACCAGTGGCAGCCGGGCAGTACTCATATGGCCCCAGGTCAACGGCAACTCCCTGAACACGTGGGTTGCCAACTAGGTCGGTGCCCACTCCTGCTGGCACAGCCGTATCGTCTCCCGCATCGATCCCCGGCGACCCCGGCAGCAGTCTCAGACCGTCGTCCGCCGTGCCCCAGATGTCATCCAGGCCAGCCGGGTTCATCATGTCCGCAAACATCGGGGCCGCGTTGCTGTTGCTGGCCGGCCACCCCGAAAGGTCAGGCAGATCAATGAGATTGCAGGTGAACCCAGATCCGTCCCCACCCTCAATCCCATCACCGTTGTCCCGGAAGATCGAGTTGGACACAGTTGGGGACGAGTAGGAGCCGAACCACATGGCACCGCCCGCCGATGCCCGGTTCCCCACGAGCAGGCAATTCGAGAGGAAAGGTGAGGAGTACGAGTTGTATACCGCCCCTCCGGACTTGGGTGCCAGATTCCCTCTGAATGCGCAGTTCGACACCGAGGGAGAGGAATTGGAGTTGCACATCCCGCCGCCGGACGAGGCAGCCTGGTTCTCCGCAAACACACAGCTCGACACCGAGGGGGAGGAGGTCAAGTTGTGCATCCCGCCGCCGTACGAGTCAGCCTGGTTCTCCGCAAACACACAGCTAGACACCGAAGGAGAGGACTTGGAGTTGTACATCCCACCACCGGACGAGGCTGCCTGGTTCTCCGCAAGTACACAGTTCGAGATCGAAGGCGAACTCCGGTAGTTGTGTATTCCACCGCCTTTCCCGCCGGAGGAATTGCTCCTGAAAACGCAGCGAG
>JABGQJ010000420.1 GCA_018648945.1 Victivallales bacterium | reverse complement strand
CTGCCCCGAACCGGGAGCTTCCCTGCGCTACCGCATCGACCAGCGCGCGCCCGAGCAACGACCGCGGGGCATCCGCCTCTCCTATCGCGCCGCCAAGGTCCATGGCAAGGGCCTGAAGAAGACGCCCGACCGCGGCATCATCGGCTGGCGCGACGTCGGCACCTGGGTCAGCTGGGAAGTGAACATCCCACGCGCCGGACGCGTACCGATTCACGTCATCGCCGCCTGCCAGGGACGCGGCGGCAGCCCCTACAGACTCACCGTGGGCGAGGCCGTGCTGGAGGGCGTCGTCCAGAACACCAAGGGCTGGTATACCCACCAGCCCTTCCAGGTGGGCGAAGTCGACATCCCGCAGCCCGGCACCTACACGGTCAGCCTCAAGCCCCAGCCGCAGGATCGCACCTACTCTATGAACCTGCTGGAAGTCGTCGTCGACGGCGCGAATCTCGGGGCCGCGGAACGGCTGCCATGGCAGCTCTACAGCGAGCCAGTTCCCGTGCGAGAGGGCGGTACCGTCTGGGCCCAAGCTTCTCGCCTGGGCTACAGCAACAGCCAGGTCGTCGAATGGACCTTCGGCGCTCCCTTGCCCGAGCCGCACCCTTACGAAGCCACACCCCACTGGCGCGTGGCCCTGCCCCCGACACGCGTCGCCGCCATTCTCGATCTCAAGGCCCTCGACGGGGCCGGCGACCGGGCAATGCCCGCCTATCAGACCGCCCTCGCCTCCCCCGATCCCGCGTTGCGCTACTGGGCCCTACTTGGCCTCCACACGGCCTGCTACGGCACCGCCAAGGACCTTGGCAACAACGCCCTGCTGCCGCGTTTCCGAGCTCTCCTCAGGGACCCCTCAGCCAGTGTCCGCATCGCCGCCGCCCAGGCCATAGGCCAACGCGGTGAGGCTGATCGCGCCCTGCCCGTGCTTCTCCGTGAACTGAAGGAGAACCCCCTCGCCAGTGGTCAGCTCTACGCCGCTACGGCCATCCACCAACTGGGGCAAGCCGCCAGCCCCGCTTTCCCGGAGCTGCGGGCCCTTCGTCCGTCCCTCAAAGGCTACCCCGCCCGCATGCTGAAGCACATCGTCCGCGACTGAAGAGTAGCAACGCGTGAAAGGAGATAGTGGTGGAAGCTCTGCAACGTCTCGATGACTACAGCAAGTTCCTGTGGCTGGAACTGATCGGCTTTGACAATCAGCAAGAGGACATGGGAGTCGGGGAGTACATCGACAATCTGGGGTTTGTTCCGGACGGGATCTCGATCTTCATGTGGGGATCCGACTTCGTGCATCTCCACGAAGGCCTGGCAGTGGATGCGACCTTTCCGGCCGATATCGGGGCCTACCTCGCCAGCAGCTACTCCGACAAGAAGTACACCGGCCCGCCTTGGACGAAGTACCAGCTCAAGGCCGTGATCGACGGCCTGCACAGCTACGGGGTTTCGGTCCTCTTCTCGATCTTCCCCAATTCCCTCGGCAACCGTTTCCACCACGAATGGATCAGCGACCACCCCGAAGTGGCCATCACAGCCGTGGCCGAATGGCAGCGGGGCCACCCCATCATCAATCCCTTGCGGAGGTTCGGCGACGGCTCGTACTATGAGGATTTCTTCGTCCGGAAGGTGGCAGAGGTCGTTGCCGACTATGGCTTTGACGGATACCACATGGTGGACGGCTACAACCATGGCTGGCTGCAGCTCTGCCATGGCGACTACTCCGACGACATGATCGGGCAGTTCATCGAGAATGGGGACGTCGGTCTTCCCGATAGCGTCCTAGCGCCCTGCGGTCGCGATCCCGACAAGGTCACCGCCAGGGCAACCTGGATCTGGCAGAACAGACGCCGGGAGTGGATCGCCTTCCATGCCGACCGCTGGGAGCGCTTCTTCCGTAAGGTCGTCACGGCCATGCATGCCGCTGGGAAACAGGTCGCCTGCAACACCTGCTGGACCCGCGCCCCCATGGAAGCGATGTACCGCTACGGAATCGACTACAAGAGAATCGCGGCGACGGGCATTGACCGGTTCATTGTGGAGACGTGCAGCGCGGGCGGGGAGATGCTCAACAGCGTCTGCCGAGCCCGCTATTCCGTCCCCTTCTTCCATGTCATCATGGCGACCGCATTGCTTACCAGAGCCTATGCCCCGGATGCCAAGATCCTGTTTAACAACTGCACCCAGGACATCACCGAAGGGTGGTCCATTCTCCGCCACGCTCCGGCATTCCTGGAGCGGGAAGTCTACGCCTACGCCAATCTCTACCACCACGATCCAGCCGGTAGGCCGACCAGGTCCTTCGATGGGCTCCAGGTCTGCCTGGCATCTGGCATGACCGCTGACGAATGGCGGTGGCTGAGTGGGAAATGGCAAGTGGGATTCGCCGGCAATCCCGAGAGCGTGGACGGCTTGGCCCTGGTCTGGTCGGACCAGGCCCTGCACAAGGAACTCGACTACTACGTGGAGACGCGAGGGAACATCACCAGCAATATCCTCTACCACCTCATGGCCCAGGGCGCGCCGGTCTACTCGACGGTCGGCGTCGATTCCCTGGACTCTCTGAGGAAGCCGCTCCTGGTGGTCAACCCGCACCTGTTCCCGGAGTCCGAGATGAGCCAGATCATGGCGTATACGGGAGGGCCCGTTGTCATGGTGGGGCCAGAGAACGAGCCAGGTCAGGAGCCCAACCCGATGGTCTGCCGTGTGCATGGCACAGGTGTCCCAAGCGAACTGCGGATCGACGAGGACGCCGCCGAGAACGAGCCGGCGGATCTAGACGACATCAAGGAACCCCCCACCTTCTTCGACGAGCAGCATTTCAGGAAGGTATCCGAGGGCTTCTGGGAGGCGTGTGTCGCGACCATCGCCGCCGCGGTCGACACTGAGGTCAAGGTGATGCCCGAGGGCTACGTGGACTCGCCGTGGGTGAAGGTGCAGACGCTGCGGAAGCCGGACGGGAGCCTGCGAGTATTGGTCGGCAACGATGGGTTCCAATACAGTGACTGCAAACTCGGCACCGCGCATACCATTTCTCGCGTCCAGTCTGTATCTGACCCCCATGGCAGGCCGGTCATTCTGCTGAAGCGCGCCGACGGCTCGGATTTCCTGCTCCGGATTCCACCCAAAGGCATGGGGATCGCCGATGTGGAACTCGAACCAAGCTGACCTGGAGATCCTGCGCAGGCCCTTGCCTCCCGGACCGGGAAACACTAGTTTCTTGCCTGCGGTCGGGAACCAATCCGTATTCTCCCTAGGAAGCCATCATGACCCTCGGCAAGCCCACGAACCATCCGAGTCTAGTCGCGGCTGGCAGCCTGGCCGTTGGCCTGGCCCTGCACGCGGGCGAGCAGGCAAAGCGGACCGCCATCGAGTTCCTCGACCCGCGAACCGTCGAGCACACCCACTTCCTCGAGCGCCAGATCACACCGGCCAAGAAGCACCCGAGCAACCCGGTCATTGCCGACTGCCACTCCGCCCAGACCGTGCTCCGGGATCGGGATGGTACCTTGCGCATGTGGTACGTCAGCCGACGCAAGATTCCGGGCTACAAGGGTTCGGCCCGCGAATACACCCTCCGCTATGCAGAATCGACGGACGGCGTCACCTGGACCCTCCCGGAGCTTGGGCTCAAGGAGTTCGACGGCAGCCGAAAGAACAACGTCCTGATCACGGCGCATGATACCGACACAACCGGCCGCAAGCTCACTGCCCAAGGTGGCCTAGTCTGCGGCACCTTCAGCATCATCGACCGCGAGCAGGGACCAGCCCCGCACACCCGTGCCCGGTTCACCGCCCTGATCAACCAAGGCAGCGCCCTGGCATTGGTCCACTCCGACGATGGCCTGCGCTGGACCGCGTACCCCGAGAATCCCGTATTCGACGCCAAGGGCTCGGACACCAACAACAACCTCATCTTCGACCCCCGCATCGACCGCTACGTGCTGTACTACCGGCCACACCCCTACGTGCATGCCGGTGCCCACCGAGTCAACCGCCTGGTCGCCCGGATCGAGAGCCCCGACCTGGTCAACTGGGATCTCGAGTCGGCCCGCTGCGTCCTCGATACCGACGCCCGCGACGCCCCCGCCTTCAGAGCCGCCAAGAATGCCCGGGGCCGAGATCGGCAGTTCTACGGCATGCAGGTGTCCCAGCACCAGGACTTCTACTTGGGCCTGCCCAACCTGCTGGACGAAGTGACCGGCAATATGGATCTGCGCCTCGTGCACAGCCCCGACGGCATCAACTGGCAAAGAGAAGTGACCGACACGCCGTTCATCGCCACCACGCCGGGAGCCTGGGATTGCGGCAGCATCGGGTTCCCCGCGACCGGCAACCCGATCCAGGTGGGCGATGAACTGCTTTTCTACTACGGCGCCACCAACATGACCCACAACTACAAGTTCATGAGCGACGAGAAGGTGCTCAGAATGCGCCTGGGGCTGGCCACCGTGAAACGGGGGCGCCTAGTCGGCTACCACGCAGGCGAGGCGGAGGGGCAGCTGCTCACCCGCCCCTTCCTGCTGGACAAGCCACACCTGCTGCTCAATGCGGACGCCGCCAAGGGCGAAGTCCGAGCGGCTCTGCTCCAGGCCAACGGCGCGCCCATCCCCGGGTACAACGGCGATGCCTGCAAGCCAGTCCGGGTCGATGGACTGGACATTCCCTTGAGCTGGAAAGGGAAGGGCCTTGGCGACCTCGTAGGCACCCGCGTCCGCCTCCGCCTCAGCGCTCGCAACGCCGCCCTCTACGCCATCCAGACTGCCTCCCGTATTTGAGCGCCCCCCGGCGCTTCGTTCCCTTTGGAGACCCCCCGATGGACATCAGCACATTGCCGGCGCAGCCGAACGAAGACTCCTGGGCATTCGTCGACGAGCTGAAGGCCCCCCTCTGGCACCATCACGACTGGGTCGTCAGAGCTGCTGCCGATGACGAGGCGGATCTGAGCGCAGGCGTCCGAGTGATCCCGGAGTTCCCGGACTCGCAGGGCCGGCTGGATACGGCCTATGCCGACCTCGACCGCTTCCTTGCCGCCGGCGGAATCCCGGTCGGCACCGGCCCGTTCACCATCCACACCGTCCTGGCCGAGATCGGCACCGAGGAAGCATTCCGGGTCGAGATCGAGCGTGGGAGCTGTCGCGTTCTAGCCGGCGACTGCGAGGGCATCCGGCGGGGCCTCTTCCACATCGAGGATCTGATGCTGGCGGCCGAAGGTCCCTTCCTGCCCCTCGGTTGCGTCGAACGGACGCCCTTCATCCGGCGACGGGTCTCGCGCTGCTTCTTCGGCCCGATCAAACGCCCGCCCAAGTTGCGCGATGAACTGATGGACGAGGTGAACTACTACCCGGACGAGTACCTGAACCGACTGGCGCATGATGGGGTGAACGGCCTCTGGCTCACCGTCGAATTCCGCGACCTGTGTCGTACGCAGTTCACTCCGGAATGTGGTACCGATGCGCCCCGACGCCTGGCCAAGCTGCGCCAGACGGTGGACCAATGCCTGCGCTACGGCATCCACACCTACATCTTCTGCATCGAGCCAAGGGCCTGGGAAGCGGCTGACCCGACGATCCAGCGCTACCCCGAGATGGCGGGGGCCAATGCCTACGGGAACCGCAAGACCTTCTGCCCGCATTCGGCCACCTCTCAGGCGTATCTGGAGGAAGCGACGCGGAGTATCTTCGCGGCCGTCCCCGGGCTGGGGGGGCTGATCAACATCACCCACGGCGAACGCCCCACCACCTGCCTGAGCACGGCCTCCGCCGTCGGCGTCGGCGCGGTGACTTGTCCCGTCTGCTCGGCCCTGGAGCCATGGGAGATCCTGCACGCGTCCCTCGGTGCCATGGAGCGCGGCATGCATGCCGCCGCCCCCGCCGCCGAACTGATCAGCTGGCTATACATGCCCCAACCGCAAGGCCCGGTCGGGTACCAACTTGCGCCATGGGTCCACGATATCCCCGCCCACACGCCGCCGGGCGTGATCCTGCAGTTCAACTTCGAGAGCGGGGTGACCCGTGAGTTCTTCGGTCGGGAACTGGTGGGTGGCGATTACTGGATTTCGACCCCCGGCCCGAGCGACCGCTTCCGGCAGGTGGCCACAACCGCACGCGCGGCCGGAACCCCGACCAGCGCCAAAATCCAGACCGGCTGTTCGCATGAAGTCGCCAGCATTCCGTTTGTGCCGGTACCGTCTCTCCTGCAACGCAAGTTCGCCGCCATGCGCGACCTTGGCGTCAGCCACACCATGCTCTGCTGGTACTTCGGCAACTACCCCGGCTTGATGAACCGCACCGCCGGGCGCCTCTCCTTTGAGCCGTTCCCCGAGGATGAGGAGAGCCTTCTGCTCGAATTGGCGCGGCGCGACTGGGGGCGGCAAGCCGGGCCCGCAGTCGAGGCCTGGAAGCTCTTCGCCGAAGGGTATGCCAACTACCCGTTGACCAACCTCTTTCAGTACTATGGCCCCATGCACGATGGGCCGGTCTGGCCTCTGCTGCTCAGACCGGAGGACGCCATGCTATCGCCCACCTGGCTCCTTGGCTCCACCACAACCCACGAGCCCTGGCCACCCAGTGGTGACCGCGTCGGCGAATGCATCCATGGCGCCTTCACGCTGGCCGAAGCAGTGGAACTGGCCCGGCGCATCGACCAGGCCTGGACCCGTGGCGCAGCCACCCTCAGCGAGCTGCGCGACGCATGTGCCGACCGCCCGGAACGACTCCGGGACATCGACCTCGCCGAGGCCCTGGGTATCCAGTTCCGCAGCGGTCACAACATCCTGCGCTTTTACGAGCTTCGTGAACGCATGC
>JABGQJ010000042.1 GCA_018648945.1 Victivallales bacterium | reverse complement strand
TCGCCGCCAGCCCTGCGATGAGACCGGCAGCCGTTTCCGAACTGCCGTCATCGATCACCAGAACCTGGTCGTGGGCCGCCAGCGCGCCCGCCACTACCGCGCGCAGTGTCCCCGGGTGGTCGTAGACTGGAATCGCCAGCAATATTCGGATTTCGTCAGGCATCGCCCATCCGTTTGTTGGAGAATGCAAAGGACAGGAAGCCGCCCAGATTGCCGATGAAGCGGCGCCAACTGTCCGGCGATTTCCAGAGCATCTTGACATAGCCCCACTGGGTGCGCGGGCGCATGAAATGGGCTCGGTAGAATGCGGTGAACAGCTCGTCGAGCCGCGCGCGCGTCATCCCGTGCGGGACGAACTGCAGGTGCATGCAATCGAGCTTGTTCCAGTCCTCGTCGAACTCGCCAAGTTCGTGAATCCCCTCGTAGATTGGCGAGCCGGGGAAGGGGGTGAACTTGGCTAGGTTGAAATCGTCGATCGGCAGGGAGAACACATAGTCCATGGAGTTCTTGACGGTCTGCTCGGTTTCCCCCGGCAGGCCCAGCATCAGCAGGCCCTTGGTCCTGATGCCAGCCCGATGGATGTCGTGAATCCGCTCGGCAAGCATCTGCAGGTCGGCATTCTGGCGATGTTGGGCGAGCAGCTCGGGATCGCCGGTCTCGATGCCGAGGCTGATCATCCAGCAACCAGCGGCTTTCATCAGCTGTAGCAGGTTGGCGTCCACATGCTCAGCCCGGACCGCGCAGTTGAAGGTCATCCCAAGCGGCTTGTCGATCATCATCCGGCAGAATGCCTCGACGCGCTCGCGATTGAAGGTGAACTGATCGTCGTAGAAGTTGATGTGGCGAATCCGCCAACGTTCCTTGAGATAGGCCAGGTGCTGGTATAGGTACTCGGCCGAGTTGTAGCGGAAGCTGCGGCGGAAGACGCTCCGGTCGCAATAGCTGCAGGCATAGGGACAGCCCCGGCTGGAGATGCAGCTGGTGTTTGGCGTACGGGGGTAGTTGAAGATGGGCAGCCGGTAGAGATGCGGGTAACCGACAAGCTTCTCGTAAGCCGGGAAGGGCAGTTCGTCCAACTCGATCCCACGGCCCTGCAATCCGGTGGAGACGATCTCGCCCCCTTCGCGATAGACCAAACCGGGCACATCCGCCCAATCGCGGCCCTCGCGCTCCATGATCGCGATCAGGGGGCGCTCCCCTTCCCCAGCGATGACCACATCGAGCGCTGGTGCCAGTTCGAGTGCCCTCTCGCGGATGGCGGAGACATGGGGGCCACCCACCAAGGTGGTGATGTCCGGCAGCTCGGCCTTGGCCAGCGCCGCGATGCGGGCGGCGTCGTAGAAGCTCGACGTGGTCGTGGTCAGGCCAAGAAAAGCGGGCCGGTACTCGCGCAGGTAGGCGGCGATCTCGCCGTCCGAGCCGGGGCGGGCGAAGCAGTCGATGATGCCAGCTGTCATCCCCTGCCGCTCCACGTAGGCGGCAAGGCTGGCCAACCCCAGCGGCGGCATCAGGTTGGCCTTGCGGGAGATGTCGTGCTGGGCTGCCGAGGCCTGGTAGCCAAGCGGATGGATCAGCAGCACATGGCGTTGGTCAAGGGGTCGGGTCGGCATGGTCAGTAACTGATGAGCTTGTCCCAGATCACTCCCCGCATGCCCATGTTCTGAAGCAGCTGGAGTCGGTGGTTGTCCCGGCTGGGAGGGAAAATGCGGTCGGGTCGGGGTGCCCAGGTGGCGGCCAAGTGGCGGTTCATCCACTCAATATCGACGGCGGGCGAGAAATAGGTGACGGGGTTGAGCAGAGGAGTGTCGATGGTGATGACGCCTTCCTCGATGGCCTGCTGGCGGAGGGGCGACCCGGGCAGAATGCGGACCCCAGACGTGGCCAGCACGACACAATGGTCAAAGGCGTCGAGGTTGGCGATCCCTTCAAGGACGGTCTCCTGGGTCTCGCCCGGGCCACCGAAAATGACGAAGTGCGAGACCGGAATCCGTTCTGCGGCGCAGGCCTCGTTGGCCGCGCGCACCTGGGCGAAGCTGAATGGCTTGTGCATGCCTGCGAGGGTGGTGTCGCTCGCGGCATCCGTGCCCAACTCGGCCGCATAGAGGCCCGACCGCTTGCACACTGCCAGATCCTCGCGAGACAGTTCACAGGGCGTGAAGAAGGCCGCCCAACGCACCTTCACCGCGCGCCGGAGCAGTTCTTCGGCGACCCCCAGATAGTGCCGGCCTGGGTCGTTGACCACCGAGTCGGTGAAGAAGAACTCCTGCGCGCCAGCATCCCGCTGGAGTTGCTCGATGTGATCGACTACCTGGGTCGGGTCAATGTTGCGGTAATGCCGCCCTTCGAGATGCGGGTAGGTGCAATAGATACAGTGGAACGGGCAGCCGCGTTTGGTCTGCACGTTGAGCAGACCGCTGCGCTCGACATAGTAACGTGCCAGTTCCAGATCGTAGAGCGGGGGGGCGATTTCATCGGCATCCAGCAGACCACGGGGGCGAAGGATCGGCTCCGGCTGGCGGCCTGCCGCCAGCTCGTCGAGCAACCGGCACAGAGCCCGTTCGCCCTCGCCGACGACCGCATGGTCGGCGGCTGTATAGGCCAGGACTTCCTCCGGCAGAATCGAGACTGCCGGCCCGCCAATGACCACCGGCCAGGCCCCCGCAGCCCGGGTCGCGGCCACGACACTCCTGGCGCTGTCCACCAAGGTGTCGCCGGCCTCGTCGAGCGAGTCGGTGCTGTCGAGATTGCGGACCGACATGCAGACCACGTCCGGCGACCATGCAAGTAGAACGGCGATGTACTGGGCCACGTCGCCATCGACTGCCAGCAGGTCGAACTGCCGGACCTCGTGACCAGCCCGGTCCAGGGCACCGGCGACCGTCGCCATGCCCAGCGGGAAGACCGCGTAGGGGATGGTGCAGAGGTTGGTCGATACCAGCAGGACCCGGCTCATGGCGCGACTGTCCCCGGCTTCGTGTCGAACCGGCGGCGTCGGCGCGGGTTGTAGCGGCGGTAGGTGCCGTCGTCCATCTCGCGTTCGATGATGTTGCGGAACAGCTCGCCCATCTTGAGCTGGTAGCCACCATCGGCGTAGAAGGTGTCCCAGGCGTAGTGGTACATTTCCTCAAGCTGATCCGGGGTCATCTTCTTCGGCTGGAAGACCACCTTGTCGGCCGAATACTCGGCCCAGTTGTTGCTCAGAATCCGCCCATCCTTCTCGAACTGGGCCCGGATCGGCGTGTGCGGGAAGGGAGTGAGAATGGTGAACTCGGCCAGGTCGAGTTGCTCTTCCATCAGGAAGTCCACGAGCCGTTTGATGTCGTCCACGTCCTGGTCGTCGGTACCGAGAATAATCGTCCCCTCGATGCCGATCCCGTGGTCCTTGAGCATGCGGATACGGTCGCGGATCACATCGGAGGTGTCGAAGACTGCCTGGTAGACGTACCAGCATCCGGCTTCTGCCGCCAGCTTGATGATCTCCGGATCGTAGAGAATCGGGTGCGAGACCCATTTCTTCTTGAGCGGCTTCATGGCGGTGAAGAGCTCGACCACCCAGTCTCTATCCTGGGCGAGGGAATTGTCGACGAGGAAGAGGCGGTTGTTCTGGATCGCCCCCATCTCCTCGATCACCTTGTCTACCGGGCGCGGTCGGAACTGGGCGCCGCCAAGGAAGCTGGCACAGCAAGGGAAACACTTGAAGCGGCAACCCCGCGAGGCGTGGACAAGATCCAGCATCTGGACACCACGGTAGTTGTAGAGCTCGCGGTTGAGGATGTCGCGCCGGGCGGTGCCCACCATCTCGATGGGAGGCGGGTTGTCTATGGTGCCGTAGACCGGTTGCAGCTTGCCTGCCGCAAAGTCGTCCAGCACCTGCGCGAACCGTCCTTCGGCCTCACCCAGGAAGACCGCGTCGGCATGTTGCTTGACCTCTTCGCAGTGGAGCATGGTCGAGATGCCCCCGAAGATCACCGCCTTGCCTTCCTCCCGGTAGCGGTCCGCGATCTCAAACGCGCGCGGGAGCTGGCAGGTGAGCATGGTGGAGATGGCCACCAAGTCCGCCGATTCCGTGAAGTCCAGCGTCTCGACATTCTCGTCCGTGAACGAGATCTCCACATGTTCGGGGACGCTCGCGGCGAAGACCACGGGGCCATGGGGCGGCAAGTGAAACTCGGTCTGGCGACTGAGCTTCGGCCAAGAGGGGTACACGAGTTTCATCTTCATGAGGTGCCACCTTGGTCCGCGCAGCGCGTTGCCAGCGCGGCCTCTATCAGTGCCTGCCAGCTGTCGACGACCCGCCCATTGTGGCGGCAGTTACCGTCGGCGGCCAGTGACAGGGCGCCATACATTGCGTCTCGATCATCGGCGGTAAGGAGGACGAAGACGGCCCCCGGCGGCAACGCCCGGGGCTGGCTGTCGAGGCATGGTCCGGCAACGTTGACAACGCCGGCAAGGACGCCGTCGAGCTCCTCCCAATGGAGTTCCTGGATGGCGGCCCTCAATCCGGCCAGTTCATCCCCCGCCCGATGATTGAGCACATAGGTCGGACCGGCAAGGCCGAACTGCAGCGCGGCTTCGCCGAGGAAACAGTTGGGCAGCGTGTAGGCAAAGAGATTGGGGCTGGCGCACTCGCCATCGTCGGGGATGACCGTGTCGTAGTAGTCGGCGTCGGTCTGCAGACAGCCGTATTCGGTGGCGGCGACGATGCCGACCCGCCGCTTCTGCTGCCAAGCCGCCCATCCCGCGTCGGCCATGGCAAAGGCAAGCGCGCCGAAGCCAATCTTGCTGAACATGTCCAACCGGCCGAAGCGAGGGTGCCCCTCGGGGAAGACCTGTTTGCCGCGCAGCCGTGGCAACTCACCCTCGGACAACCGGCAGCTCGCGAGTTCGCCGCCCTGGCCGTAGCTCTCGGCTGTGACCCAGCCCAGGCCCTGGATGCCAGCGATCATAGATCCCCTCCCGCCGCCAGGAGCAAGGCGGCGTTGACCCCGCCAAAACCGGAATTGGTGCTTAGCAGGCAACCATCGGCGATCCGCTGGGCACTCGCCGATACGCGTCCTTCCGCCCGTGGTTCCGGGGTGACCAAGCCGACTGTCGGCGGCATCGTGCGTTCGGCCAGCATCTGGAGGCCGAGAGCCACCTCGATAGCCCCGGCCGCACCGAGCGTATGCCCAATCGCCCCCTTCGCAGAATGGCATGGCAGGCGACGGTCGCCGAAGACCGCCTCGATCGCCGTCAGTTCCATGGCATCGTTGTAGACCGTGCCGGTGCCATGGGCGCTGATCGCAGCGACCGCCTCCGGGCCTCGGTCGGCCATCGCGAGAGCCCTCTGGATCGCGGCGATCAGCCCGCAGCCATCGCGCGCGGGAGCGGTCACGTGGTTCGCATCGTTGGCACTGCCCCAGGCGAGCAATCGCCCCAACGGCCCGGTCTCGCTGTCCCTGGCCAGGCGCTCGTTGGTCAGTAAGATCGCAGCCGCACCCTCGCCCAGGACGAGGCCAGCGCGGTCGAGGTCGAATGGGTGGGCGCCGTCACTGCTCAGCGCCCGCAGCACAGAGAAGCCGGAGAACACGAACTCACTGACCAAGTCTGCCGCAACCACAAGAACGGCATCGGCCACGCCGTGGGCGATCATCGCCCCTCCTCGGGCAATGGCCAAGGTCGATGAGGCGCAGGCCGCATTGATGTTCATTGCGGTCGGATCGTGCACGTGCCAGCACCGCTCCACCAGGCGACAGAAGGCGTGGCCATCGGCGGCGGGCAGGGAGGCGCTGCCACTGCGGCGTTGGGCCTGGAAACCGTCGACCCCCCCCTTGGTGGTCGCTGTGAGCAACCGCGTCCCAGCCGGCACGGATCCGAATCCCGACACCAGGCGTTCGAGCAGCAGCGGCATGGCTCGCCCTGGTGCCGCCTGATCCAGCCACGGGACGCAGGCGGCATCCGCGGCAAGGTAGTTGGCCGTGCGGAAGCGCCGCACGGGCCCCACGGCCGAGCGCCCAGCCAGCAGTCCCTGCCAGAGCGCAGCCAGATCGTCCCCAAAGCCGGTGACGACGGCGGTCTTGCTGACATAGACGGGCTTCACGACAGCTCCCCCGCCTGCCAGCGGCGGCAAATCTCCAGGAAGAACGGCGGGGGCGTGACCAGCAACTGGAAGTTGCGGTCCAGCATCAGCTGAATGGAGTAGCCAGTCGTCGCGATCTCTCCTTCGGCGTTGCGGATGATGAACTCGAAGTTCATCCGGGCCGCTTCGGTGAAATGCATAATCGCCTCGATAGTGACCTCATCGCCATAGCGCAGAGGTAGGCAGTAATCGACGTGCATCTGCTTGATGGGGACCGGCGTCAGGTGTTCCCTAAACAACTCGTAGCCGACTCCGTACCGTTGCCCGAGCGCAACCCGGGCGTCCTCGAAGTAGCTTGCGTAACGGCCATGCCAAACAATGCCCAGGGAATCGACCTCTTCGAAGCGGACCCGGCGCGACACGGTTTCCCGTAGCGGCGGCGGGGCACCAGGCACGGGGGGAAAACACGGCTTGCGGCGGCGGGGTGTCCCACTCGGTGAGCTGGTCTTCTCAAGGGGAAGGGGCATCAGGCAGGCTCCACGGCTAGTTTGAACTTGGCAGCCAGAGTATCCTCGACCGTGAGGGTCACCAGGTAGAGACCATCGACGGGCGGGTTGAAGCGGACCTCGATCCGCTCGAGTGGCTTCACCACTCGCCTGAACTCGCCACCTTCCACTCGCCGCAGCCGCAGCGGCTGGCCGAGGGTATCCTCCAGGACGGTCTGGGCAAGAAGAATCTCGACCACGGCCGGCGTCACCGGCTCGCCGGGAAAATGCCCTTGATAGCAGGCCAGATCGGACCCCAGGCAAAAGGCTTGGCAGGTGACCCCATCGTCCGCCGTTACAGGCGAGCCAATGGCGAGGGAACGCAACTGCGCTTGGAGGTTCATGGGGAGGGCTCCACGCGATGGGGGGCAAGGACCGGCACCACCAGCAAGGCGGCGACAAGGGCGGCAACAAGCCCGAGAGAAACCGACGTGCCGATGGCGTGCAACGCAGGATGTCTGGCCAGGATGAGCACGCCGAAGCCAGCCAGCGTGGTCAGGCCAGACACGAGAACAGCCCGGCGCGTGGGCAGTTCATTGCCGTCGGTCGTGTGATGAAGCATGAAGATGCCGTAATCGACGCCGACGCCGATGATCAGGATTGCCGAAACCAAGTTGAACAGGTTCAGGCTCAGGCCAAGAACGGCCATGGCCCCGAACATGAACAGAATGCCGGAGAGAACAGGGACCATCGCGATGGCGGCCAGGCGAGCGCTGCGCAACACGAGAAGCAGCAGGCCGCCGATGATGACCAGGGCGATGGCAAGAAAACGGGCGAAGTCGTGGCGGATCGCCCGCGACAGATCTGCCTGGAGCAGCGCGGGCGAGACTGGTCGGACACCGTCCGGCAGGACATCACGAAGGGCTGCCACAGCCGAGGCGGGGACCAGGGAAACCACCAGTGTCTCCTGGGGCTCCGAGACAACCGTGGCATCGACCAGATCACCGAGACCAACATCGCGGAGCGCCTGGATGTCGTAGGTCTCCGGCGGCTCGGCTACTGACTGCAGGAAGCCGTCGAAGGCGTCTGGCGAGAAACCCACTTCGCCGGCAGCTTGGCGGAGGTCGGTGCAGAAGCGGTCGAGACGGTTGCCTTGCCAGAAGCTCCCCCAACGTCCGAGGCGGTCGTGTTGACTGGTCTGGGCCGGGAGAATGGCGGCCAGGCTGATCGTCTGATCGGCAAAGCCGCGCACACTCAGTAGCCCAAAGACCTCGTCGTTCCGTTGCAGCGCCTCCTCGAGGTCGCGGCCTTTACTGAAGAGCATTGCCCGGCCACGAATCGCGCCCCAGGTCTCCTCGATCACGGCCTCGCTGCGCACGGCGTCCGGCGGGCGGACGCTCAGTTCCTGCAGGTTGCCACTGACCCTCAGGCGAGTACTGGCAAGGGCGCACGCAAGCATGAGGAGAAGCCAGAACCCACCGATCAAGACACGGTGGCGCGTCGGGGACCAGCTGGGGCTCCACCCGATGGCCGTTTCGCTGCCGGGACGAATCAGCAGCGGCAGCACGACCAAGGCCAGAACCGCCGTCGTTGCCAGCCCGATGATGGCAAAGAGGGCCAACTGCCGCTGGGCGGGCAGCGTCGAACTGAGGAGAACCCCGAACGCAGCCATCGTCGTCAAACAGCAGAGCAGCAACGGCTTGATCAGGGCACCGACGATCCGGCCGGCCGGAGGGCCGCCCTGGCGCAGGGCAAAGTAGACGTGGAGACCGAAGTCGACCGAAATCCCAAGCAGGACCGCCCCGAAGCCAAGCGTGATGGCGGAGATCGGGCGGAAGACCAGCGAAGTCCCAACGGCCGCAGCCAGGAACCCGCAGAGCGGCACCATGAAGACGAAGATCGCCTGCCAGCTCCGGAGGAAGACAAGGAAGAGCAAAGCCAGGGCAAGGGTCGAACCGATCAATACCACGACCAGATCGCGCCGCGCCGCCGTGGCATTGGCGACCGAATACCGGTGGGCGCTGAGGACCGTGGCCTGCAGTGGTGCGGGCACGTGGTCGCGGATGGCGGCATCCAGCGCGGCCACCAGTTCCTGCCCACGGCGGAAATCGGTTACCGGCACCCCGGTCTCGGCGAGGATCAACGCATGTCGGCGATCAGCGGTGACGAAGTGCCCATCTTCGAGGCGGACGTTTGGGATCATGTTGACATGACGCAACTTGCGCATTGCCTGCGTGCGCCATGCCAAGGGATCGCGCTGGACCATCTGGGCCATGCCCATGCCTTCGGGCGCGAGCAAGGTCTGGTAGGATTCGCGGAGAGTATGGCGCAGGGAATCGGGCGCGAGCCCCTCCTGGAGTTGGGCGTAGTCGCCGTCCGTGGCCAGATGCGGCAAGTGGGCGGCAAGCCAGAGCAACCAGTCGAGACCGGCCTCCTCGGCAGGGCCGTTGGTGACCCGTGAGAACAGCGGTGCCCGGAGGGCAGCGCTGAGGTCGTCAGTAGCCGTGAGCAGATCCTCGACCGGGATTTCGGCCGGCCGTTCGATGCTGATCACGATCCGGCGGGCAAATGGGGCTCTCTGCAGCAAACGGAAGGCCTCGGCGAGACGCGCAGGTTGGCGCGGCAGCATGGTGTCAATCTCTTCCCGCATGGGCAGATGCACGACCAGGACCGCAGTCGAGACGATGAGCCCAACCACGGCCCAGAGGACAACCGTGCGGTGCCGCTTGGCCCAAGTATGGAGGCGTTGTCCGAAGTCCATCACTGAGTGTCGCTGTCCCGTTCCCAGGTCTTGACGGTGCCCTTGGCGATCACCTGTCCGTCGCGCGCAACCGTTGCCTCAGTCACAGCGAACGTCCCGAAGACCCCGAGCACACGCGTATGGATGTGACACGTCTCGCCGACTCGTAACTGACCGTGCAACTCCGTCTTGCTGACGCCGACGAGGTAGCCCACGCGGGGCGGTTGGTTCAGGGATAACGCCCGGTAGCCCTGGGCGGCAGCGCAGGTCTGGGCCATAAGCTCAACCAGGGCGACTTCCTGGAGCAGGCCGTCCGCCGTCGCGAAGGGGCAACTCGCGTCAAGCCGGGCAACCGCTTCGCCGTCGTCGCCATCGCAAGCGACCAGTTCGCTCACCAGGAGCATGGGCGGACGGTGCGGCACCAGCAGGGCGGCGGCCATGGGCAAGGACGGAGCGGAGCTCATCAGGCAGGCTCCTCGCGCCAGTAGACAGACAGGTCATCAAACAGCTGGCTGGAGAACAGCAGCCGACGGAACCGGACAAGATCGTCGTGGAACACGCGTTCGTTGTCGTAGACCTCGAAATGCTCCTTGAGCGAGCGGTAGACGCGCCCGGTTGCCAAGCCAAGCCGTTCGGGCTGGCGGAAAGAGAGCGCCTGCAGATCAGCCAGGACCTCGACGGTGACAATGTGCTTCGCGCAACTGACCGCACGGATAGCCTTGCGGGCGGCAACCGTGCCCATGCTTACGACGTCCTGGTTCGAGGCGTTGCACGAGATCGAGAGGGTGCCCACGGGGTTGGCGAGCTGCCGGACCTCGGCGACGCTCGAGGTCGCCACATACTGGGCGCCCATGAAACCCATGGTCAGGCCAGGGGTGCCGACGATGAGCTGCTCCGGCAGATCCTCGTTGAGGTTGTTGTCGAGGAGCTTGTTGACGCGGCGTTCGGAGAGCGTGCAGAGGCTGGCAAGAACCAGGCAGAGCGAGTCCATCGCGAAGGCAATGGACTGACCGTGGAAATTGCCGCCGTGGATGACCTTCCGCTCGCGAGGGATGATGATCGGGTTGTCGTTGGAGGAATTGGCTTCCGTCTCGACGGTTCGCCGGGTCTGGGCCAGGGCCTCGGTCACTGGGGCAAGAACCTGCGGTGTACAGCGAATCGAGTAGACATCCTGAACGTTGATGCGCGTCTCGAAAACTGGTTTCCCAGTCGCCTGCTGGCGAATCAGGTCGTGGACGTCGCGACGGAGGGTGATGTTGCGACTCCCCGCGTAGAGGCGACGGATGATGGCGGCGATCTCGACCTGCCCGGGATGCGGTTTCACCCGGTGCAGATCCTCGTCGAAGGCATCGTCAATGCCACCAAAGATCTCCAGGGCGAAGGCAGCGGTGACACAGCCGATGTTGAGCAGCTTCTGGGCCCCAAAGACGGCGAAGGCGGCGATTGCGGTCATGGCGCTAGTGCCATTGATGAGTGCGATGCCCTCCTTGTAGCTGAGGACCATGGGGGACAGACCTGAGGCGGCCAGGGCGCTCGCGGCATCGGTCAGCTCGCCATGGTGGAAGACCTGCCCTTCGCCGATGATAGCCAAGGCCATATGTGCCAGATGAACCAGGTCGCCGGAGGCACCGACGCTACCGCATTCGGGAATGTACGGCGCGATGCCGGAATTGATCATGTCCCGCATGAACTCGAGCAGTTCAAGGCGGACCCCGCTGTAGCCCTTGACCAGGGTGTTCAGGCGGACGGCTAGGATGCCTTGGACCATGTAGTATTTGAGCGGGTCGCCAAGGCCGGCCGCGTGGCTGCGGATCAGGTTCACCTGGAGCGCCTCGATCTGGCTGTCTTCGATGATCTTGTTGCACATCGGACCAAAGGAGGTGTTGACGCCATAGATGATGCGCTTGGCGTCAATCTCGGCTTTCAGGAAGGCACGGCTCTCGCGGCAACGTTCGACCGCCTCGGGATCGAGTTCGACCCGGGCGTCGCCGACGCCAATGGCAACAATGTCCTCGACAGTCAGGTCATAGCCATTGAGGACGACGGCAGGCCTATCGGACATGGGTGGTTCTCCAGCACTGGTTGGTTGGGGTCATCGCTCTTGCCGGTGGTCGAAGAAGGTGACTGGTTTGCGGCGACCGGGCGGGCGGGTCCGGGCCTCCACTTCGTGGGCGGGAGCGATCACGACCTGCGGCTTGACGCGGATGCGGTTGCCAATACTCTCGGCGATGGTCGTTGCGGCAAGGGATGCGCCGGAGCGAAGACCGACGGTGACGGTCACCTGGTCGGCCAGCGCAAAATCGCAATCGACCTCGATGTAGTAGTTCTGGACCTCGTCGATCTCCTGGAGTGCGGCAGCGATGGCCGGCGGATAGACGGTGGTCCCGCGGAGCTTGAGCATCTGGTGCTTGCGCCCGACGATGGGGCCGAGCCGGGGGGTCGTTCGGCCACAGGCACACGGTGCGACGGCCAAGCGGGCCATGTCACCGGTGCGCAGCCGCAGGAGGGGCATGCCAGTGACCTGGAGAGGCGTGGCAACAATCTCGCCGAGCTCGCCTGGGGCGACCGGGCGGTCGTCCTCCCCGATCAGCTCGAGGGCGACGAGGTCCGGGATCAGGTGGCCGCCAGAACCGTGCGGGCAGTCGGTGAACGAAGTGGCCATTTCAGTACTGGCGTAGGTACCAAGGACCTCGGCCCCCCAAGCCTCGGCCAGCAGCCGACCGAGGCGGGAGAGCTGAAGCGAACCGTCGCGGATGGGTTCGCCAATGCAGACGATGCGGCGGATGCCCAGAGACGCCGGGTCCACGTCCTGGGAGGCAAAATGGCGGGCGACCGCAGCAACGACGGTGGGGACGGCGATCATCGCCGTGGGTCGGTGCATTCGAATGGCCTCGGCCATCGTCGCCACGGGGCTGGCACCGATGCGGATGGCCAGCGCCCCCAACCGGGAGACACCCAGGAAGTAGGCCAGGCCCGCCATGAAGCAACGGTCGACCGTGCAGGCAAGCAGAACCCGGTCCTCGCCGCTCAGCCCGGCGGTCCGCAAGGCCACTTCCTCGTTGATCGCAAGTCGCTCGAGATCCTGTCGGGTCTGCAGCAGACTGACCGGCCGACCGGTGGTCCCGGAGGTCTGGCAGAGATCAACGACATCGTGGGAACCGACCGCAAGAAAGGCGTCGTTGTGGGCCTCGAGATCACGCTTCGTGGTGAAGAGGGGCAGGTCGGCGAGGTCGGCTACTGTGCGGATGCCAGCGGGGTCCAGGTGCAGGTCCGAGAAACGCTGGCGGTAGAAGGGAGACGCGGTGGCCAGATAGGCGAGGTGGTCGCACAGCAACGCGTCCGCCCGCTGCTGCCAGACGCCGACGGGCTGATAGGAGAGCTCCCCGAGATGATCGATGTGCAGGCTCACGAGCAGGCTCCCTGTCGCATCTTCGCCATCTCGTCGGCGATCATCTGTTTGACCTGTTTGCGCAGAGCGATGTGCCTCGTCTCGTCATCGGGGAGAAGTGGCTCGACAGGAGGCAACGCGCGCACGTGCACGGTGCATGGCTGCACCCACCACCGGTTCGGCGGCAGGAGCGTGTCGGTACCGGTGATGCAGAGCGGGAGGATCGGGCGGTCTGCTTGCTGGGCCAGCTTGAATGCGCCAGAGTAGAACCGCTGGAGAGCCCCATCGCGACTGCGGTGTCCCTCGGGGAAGATGAGTAGCCATTGGTCGGCGGCAACGGCCGGACGAACCCCCGCGAGGATCTCAGACCACTCGGTACCCTCCAGGTCAAGGTAGCGCGCCAGTTTCATGAAAGCAGTGTACCAGACCATCTTGAACGGCCAGGAGCGCAGGCAGATCCTGACATCCCAGATTGGCAGAAGCCCCATCAGATAGGTGTCGAGGAAGGACAGGTGATTGGCTACAATGATGCCTGGACGGCAATCTGTGAAGCGACCGAAATCATCGACCCTGAAGCGGACGAAGGGGCGCATGATGAGCACGGTCCCCTGACCGTAGATCCAGATCAGGTGGCGCGTGATCCGCTCGACTGCCCAGCCGGAAGCCAATCGCCAGGCGACGGCCGCCGGCAGGAAGAGGAGGAAACAGACCAGGGACCAGGCGACGAGCATCGGGAAGAACCAGAGATTGCACAGGGCGACCGCAAGACCGCGAACAAGCCACTTCATGGCAGACCCGCCTGGGCTAGGGTGCAGCGTCAAGTTCACGCTTCTTGGCGATGACCAGCTCGTGGATCTCCCCCACTGTGCGGATCGCCTGGATCGTGGGATCTTCCCGAAGGCTGACACCAAAGGCGTTCTGGAGAACCACGACCATGTCGACAAAGTCGAGGCTGTCCAGCCCGAGATCGTCGATCAGGTGCGCCTCGGGGGTCAGATCCTCGATCTTCTGCTCGAACTCGTCGGCAAGAGCCCGGTTGATGGTGCCGATGATCTGTTCGTCGGTCATTCAGAATGTCTCCTGACAATAACGGCTGTGTTGACTCCGCCCAGGGCAAAGCTGTTCTTGAGAACACAGTCCAGATGTGCCTTGGTGGTCTCGCGGATCAGGTTGAGCGATCCGCAGGCTGGGTCGGGGTCATCGAGATTGAGAGTGGGGAGCAGGCAGTCCTGCTGGATCATGTGCAGGGCACCGATCAGCTCAAGGGCGCCACTGGCGGCCATGGTGTGGCCCAGGTGGCCCTTGAGCGACTGGACCGGTACGCGGTCACCGAAGACCATGTTGATGGCCTGGCCTTCGGCGATGTCCCCCTCGTGGGTGCCAGTGGCGTGCGCATTGACCAGATGGATCTGTTCCGGCGAGAGGTCAGCCAGGTGCAGCGCACGGAGGAGGCAGTCCCGGATGATGCAGGGATCGGGATTGGCAATACTGCCGCAGTCGGTGTTGCTGGCGTAGGCGACAATCTCACCGAGAATGGGAGCGTTGCGGCGGCGCGCTTCCTCGAGGTCTTCGAGGAGCAGGACGCCGGCACCCTCGGCACAGACGACACCGTCGCGGTTGCGGTCGAAGGGGCGGGGCGTGCTGGTGGGGCGGTCGTTGTAGCCGACCGAGGCCGCGTTCATCACATCGAAAACGGCCGAGCTCAGAGGGTGGTACTCATCCGCGCCCCCGCAAAGCATGCGGAGCTGGCGGCCATTGGCGATCGTGTCGTAGCCAAGGCCGATGGCAACCGTACCGGTCGCGCAGGCGGCAGACGGGGCCAGCTGGTAGCCGCGAATGCCGAGGGCCAGCGCCACATTGGCCGCGCAGCTGTGATTCATGATCTTGAAGAAATGGGTCGACTTGAGCCGGGACAGGTCGGGGTTGACCAGGTACTCGCGGAAGAACTTCTCGGTCTCGAGGGTGCTGCCGGTGGTGGAGCCAATACAGACCCCCGTCTGCCCATCCTGGCACTGGGCGGGGTCAAGCCGAGCACCCGCAACCGCCTCTTGGGCCGCGAGCGTGGCAAACCCCGACATGACCGACATGTAGCGACGGGCCTTGCGGGGAATGCCCATGATATCAACTGCCGGCACCCTGGCGGCAACATGGCAGCGGAGGCCGGGAATCTCACCCAGGCCCGGTTGATGGCTGACCGCGCTGCGGTTGGCCCAGAGCCCCTCGACGAGAACATCGACTCCATGGCCGTAGGGGGACAGGGCCCCGACACCGGTAATGACAACGCGACGGGGCATGGCTACCTCTGGATCCGGGGGCTGACTCCACAGCCGGGCATCCTGCCACAGGTGACGAAGGCGGCCATGGCAGCGCCGAGCACACCGGGAGCCATGACGGCCTGACCGGAGAGGAACAACCCATCAATGCCCGTGGTCGGCGCGTGGCCCCAGGCCTTGGTGGTGTGGCGGATGCCGTAGAGGCCCCCGTTGGGGCTGTTCGTGTAGTATCTGAAGGTCAACGCCGTAGCTCCCTCGACCAGCGAAAAGGTACCAAGCTCGTCTTGGCAATGCTCGCGCAGGAAGGCCTCGGCACGGCGCATTGCCTCGTCCTTGGCAACCCTATAGCCTTCCGACCGGTAGTCAATAGCGGAGCCGGGTTGGGCAAGCGTCTCTTTGCCGTCGGCAGCCAGGATGAGGGAGAAGGCAACGGGATCGGCATCGGGCACCTGGCCTGCGGCGAGGAAGCACGGCCACTGCCAGGCCAGGCCGGCTTCCGGTTGGGGATCGAGGATGAGGTTGCGACCGCGGAGCGCGGGCAGACCAGCGGGCGCAATGCCATAGACCACATGCGCGCAGGCACTGTCCTGCATGCGCCTCTGGCGCCGCGCGAAAGAGTGCCCCAACGCGGATTCGGGCACCCAGTCCAAGAGCAGACGCGGATGCACGGTGGCGATACAGCGCGTGGTCTCGATCCGTGACCCGTCGGCCAGGCGAAGACCTCGCATGGCCCCGGCGGCACTCAGATCTAAGCCAGTGACGCGCGACCGGCAGCGGAGGGTCACCCCGAGCTGCTCCAAGCGGGCGCAGAAGGCGTTGACAATCGCGCGACCGCCACCCTCAACATAGTGGGCAGATTCCATAAACGAACCTGCCACCATGGCATGGAAGTTCAGCGGCACCTGGTCCGGCGGCGTCCCATGGAGAACGGTGTGGGCGCTGAGAACACGGCGCAGATCGACGTTGTCGGTCAGTTCGCGCAGATAGTCGGACAAGGTTGGGGGACCGACCAAGCCGACCATGTTGGCCAGGGAATTGGGCTCCGCGAGCAGCTTCTCGGCCAGCTCGGGGAAGGCCTCGCAAGCCATGGTGCAGAACCTGCGAATTGCCCGTGTCTCGCAGGGGAAGGCCTCCCCCAAGCCCTCTTCGAACGCATCCCGCCCGGCCCGGTAGTATACGCACAGCTCCCGTTCACCCACTGCCCGATAGGTATCGAAGCAGGGCCCCATCGGCCAGAAGCGCAGGGGCTCGCCGATTCCCAGGCGATCCAGCAGGCGGCGCAGTAAGCCGTCCTTGCCGACGGCGCCCAGATAGTGGACCCCCGTGTCGAAGTAGACGCCCTGGCGACAGAAACCATGGAGGGTCGGGGAAGCCGTGGCACCCTGTTCGAGCAACGTGACGCGATGGCCTTCCTCGGCCAGCAACACAGCCAGGGAAAGCCCGGAAACCCCAGCACCGACAATCGTGTAGTCCGCCATGTTGTCCTTCGGTTCAGGGACCGAGCCGTGGTGTCAGCGCGCGAAGTGGAGGGCCAGGCAGCTATTGGTACCACCGAAGCCCGCCGAGTTGGCGAGGACACGCGTTGGGGGGGCCTCGACCCTGGCAACGGTGATCCTCAGGTCCTCACAGGCTGGGCCGGGACGACTGAAGTTGCGGGTGCGGGCAATGAAGCCGCGCTGGGCCATGATCGTGCAGTAGACGACCCCGGATGCGCCGGTCATCCAGAGCTCATGCCCGGTCATTGACTTGAGCGCTGTGACCCATGGCCGGTGGTCCTGGAAGACGCGACCGATGTTGGCCGCCTCGCTGGCGTCGCCCTGGGGGGTGGAAGTGGCGTGGGCGCAGATGCAGTCGATCTGGTCGGGCACCCAGCTCGCCTGCTCAAGGGCCATTTCCATCGCCCGCTGGAGGCCGCCAATGCTCGGGACCGATAGCCTCTCACCGTCGGAGGAGAAGCCATAGCCACGAATCTCCCCGAGAATTGTGGCACCCCGGCTCTGAGCCAGATCGTATCGCTCAAGCAGAATGCTGGCGGCCCCGCCGCTCGGCACGAGGCCGTCTCGGTCGGCATCGAAGGGGCGCGATGCCTCGGCCGGGGCATCGATCCGGGTGGAGAAGGCGTTGATTGCATCGAAGCTGCACATCGATTCCCAGTTGATCTCCTGCGCCCCGCCGCAGATGACCCGATCCTGACGACCGAGCGCGATCAGGTCGGCCGCCTGGCCGACCGCGTGGCCGCCGCTGCTACAGGCAGAGCCGAGGCTCCAGCAGGCCCCCTGCGTGCCCAGCAGGGCATTCAGGTTCATGGTCACGTTGGAGGTCATGGCGCGGAAGACGCACCCACTGGTGATGTTGCGGGTGGATTCCGCCTCGCGAGTCAGGTTGGCCTGCTCGATGGCGGCCTGGCAGCTGGAGTCGGCACCGTAGACGAGCCCCACCCGTGGGTTCCGCAGGTCCGCTGGCTCAAGGCCGGCCATGGTGATCGCCTCCATCGCCGAGACATAGGCCTGTAGCCCAAAGTCCGTCATCGTCTTCCGCTCCTTGCGGGAGAGATGCGCCTTGGGATCGAAGCCGCGGACCATACCGGTCAATGGACTGCGGAAGCCAAGCGCAACCCGCTCCGGATCGAGAACAACGCCCGAGGCCCCGTCATACAGGGCCTGACCGACCGTGGGCACATCATTTCCCAGGCATGAGACGCTGCCCACTCCTGTTATTGCGACGCGATGCATAGCCAAAGCTCTGGATCCTCGGAATGGCGTATTGTGTGGGGGGACGATGGAATCGACTCTCTGCAGGGCGCCGGGGCACAGGCAGTCAGGCACGCGGCTCACATGTAGCTGCCGCCGTTGACGCCAATGACCTGGCCCGTAATATACGAGGCGGCATCGGAACAGAGGAAACGGACGACCCCAGCGACCTCCTCGACCTTGCCGAGGCGATTGATGGGAATCATCGGCAGGACCTTCTTGGGATCGACATCGGCGGTCATGGCGGTCTCGATGAAGCCGGGCGAGACGGCATTGACCAGGACGTTCCGGCGGGCCACCTCGCGGGCAAGGGCCTTGGTGGCACCGATCAGGCCAGCCTTGGCGGCGGAGTAGTTTACCTGACCGGGCATGCCCGTCTCACCGGAGGTGGAGACAATGTTGATGATCCGGCCCTGCCGCTTGCCCAGCATGTGGGGAAGGACGAGGCGCACGACGTAGAAAAAGCCGTCGAGATGGACCTGCATGACCTGGTGCCAGTCGTCCGCTGTCATCCAGAAGAGAAGAGTGTCCTTGGCAAAGCCGGCGTTATTGATAACCACACCCGGGGCGGCCTCTGCAAGAAGTGGCTCAAGGGCCTCGGCGGCAGCCTGCTCGTCGGCGACATCGAAGGGAACCAGGAGCGACTGCTGGCCCAGTTCCTCGATCCTGGCTGCGACGGCTTGGGCAGCATCGTGATCGGAGCGGTAGTTAAGCCAGATGTCGTAGCCGGCAGCGGCAAGCTCGATAGCAATTGCCGCCCCGATGCCCTTGCTGGCACCAGTGACCAAGGCGATTTGTGCTTCCTTCGACATGGTAGCATCCTGTACTGGTGGAGACTCAGATCCGGCTACGCTCCGCCCCGTCGTTTATGCGTGTAAACGCAATCTGCGAGCCCGGTGCTTCGCAACCTTCTGGAACTATCGCGGGTGCGGGACCAACAGCGGGCAATCCTATCTTTCCCACCTGCACTGTCGATACACACACGAGGATGGAAGTCGATATGCATGGTCCGCAACTCGCTGAAAGAAAGGGCATTGCGCGGCTTGGGGTGCTTTCCCTCTCGCCTGAAACCCAGCAGCCCACATTGCCGTTCCGGCCTGCCCGCTGCTTGCGGACCGAGGCATGCGAGTCCTTCGCGCCGCAACCTGCCTGCAGAGGCCCTCGACACGTTACTCAGCCAGCCAGCAATTGCAAGATCGCAGCCAGTACAGATCTGGCCATCAGTGAGCCGAAATCAGGCGCATTGGTGAGAGGCGCGGTCATGGCTCGGGTGTACCCACGACGTCGAGGGTCAGCTGGATCTGGTAGGGAACATTGCGAAAATGGCGAATGCGCCAACGGCGTGGCACGCGGGAGCCTGGCGGCGGAGGGCCGACGGTGTTGGCCTGCCAGCAGATGCGATCTCCGAGCACGGACCTGGCGCCCCGGCAGGCGACTGGGTCAGGGCTGTAGACCCATTCGAGACGTTCTCCATCGCCCGGAAGAGCCAGGACCAGGGACCCGTCTTCCTGGCGACGGATGGGTAGTGTCTCGCCGAGGGGCGGGGCCTTCTGGAGTGGGAGAGCCAGCACGGCATCGTGCCAGATGCCATCGCGCAGAATGCGCTCGGGCAAGCCGGAAACGTTGCGGACAATGCGGACTGGCTGGCCGGGGGTGCCCCGGAGCAGGAAGATGGTGGCCCCAAACTCCGAGCAGCCGACGACTTGGCGTATGCCCTCCCGGTCCTGGTGAACGTAGATGATGAACACATACTCCTTGCCACGGATCTTGAGGATGCCGCGCTGAGCGATAGTGACTGGCGCGGCCCCGGCCCAGGGGCTGGCATCGAGCAGGGCCTGGTATGGCGGCGAGGCCCCCGCAGGGCGGGTGACGGGGGCGCGAGGAAGCCGTGCACACCCAGTCAGAACGCCCAACGCGAAAATCAGAGCAAGCGCAGCGCCTTTGGTCATGGCTCCACCCGGGCTGGCGTGGGGCTCGGTAGATCCGTTGCGAAGGCTCCCTTGGCAAGCGCTACGTCCCGCTCCTCATCGACGAAATGCATGATGGTGAAGCTCTCCGGCGACTCGACGATACGGACCGTGTCAACCCGGGTCCCATCGGGCGCGAGAGTCAGTTCGAGGTGATCGATCACCCGGCGTGACTTCGCTTGCTTGGGAGTGATGACCAGGACGATTGCCTTGCCTGCCTGCCTGCCAGTGATCGTGAACTCTCGGTCGTCGCCTCCCAAGTCCCCTCGCAACCAGGCTGCCATCTGGCCAAGTACCATCCGCAGCACGAACGGGTTGCCGAGCTTCAGCCGGCGCCACAAGCTGCCTTGCCGCTCGTACTTGGCGACATGCTCGGCATTGACGATGGCCACGGAATGGAAGGGGCGCGTGGTCTCAAAACGGATCGCGGCCGGCTGACGGTAGTAGATCCTGCCTTCCGCGGTGACCGGCTTGGGGAAGATCGCAAGGTGCTTCTCCTGCCTGAAGGAAACCTGGAGAGTCTTCACTTGGGAGCAGGCGGCGGCTAGCCGTTCAAGGGCTGCGCGGGTGGCCCCCGCAGCCAACGGGCCATCTGCGCCCGCCCCCGCGCAAGCCGCCAGGCTGGCCAAGAAGAAGACAGCAAACCTGCCACTGATCGGGCGAAGAAGAGTCATGGAGTGGATGTTCCGTTGGTTTCCTGCCGATGAAACGGGGCGCAACGAACAATGCTACGATTCGGGTGGGATCGCAAGTGGCGGCATCCTGGTTGGCACGCGACACCCATGGGAATCGCTCACCCCTTCCCACAGGCGTCCCACACCGAGCAAATGCCCGGTGCGCCCAGGGGGGAAGGCCGGAACCACCACCGGGACACAGGGCAGGTGACAACGGGTGTGGCTGGCGGCCTACCGTGGAGTGAAGCGAACACCGGGGGAGCGGGGGGAGCTACGCCTGGCGCGCTTGTGTATGTGGGCTCTCAGATGCGGGGTCTGGACGTCGACTACTAACCTCATCTGGAGCTTAGTGCCAAGGCCTTGATGCGCGCTGATTCCCCGCCGAGGGCATCAACTGCATGAATCAACCTGTCAACGCCATACTTCTTGGCAAGCCTATCACGCTCCGACGAGGGCCGATCCGTCACCTGTTGGACTTCATGGTTCCATGCTGCGTAGGCCACAAGAAGCTCTGCTCGTGCCCTGTTGAGCTGTCTCTCAGGCGACATGTAGTCCGACCAGAAGTGGCCAACAAGCCCAACTGTGAGTACAACCAGTGTGACGCCCCATAGGGTGCGGACGGATGGTGCCATCGTGTGTCTCTCCTGTAGGTGCCTGGAATCACGCAAGGGGCTACAGGATACGCTTGGGCAGACTCAAGGTCAAGCCAAAGGTGTGGGGTGTTGGTGGTGGGTGAGCGCCACGTGTCCTGTCTACTCCCCCTGCTCTTCCTCCTCACGCAATCCCACGCGAACAGCCCGCCAGTGCACAGCAAG
>JABGQJ010000419.1 GCA_018648945.1 Victivallales bacterium | reverse complement strand
TGTCCGCGCTGCCGCGAGCTTGATCCCTACGACGTGCTCAGCGATACCCTCGCCATCATGCAAAAGGCCATGCACGAAACGGCACCCGCCGCCCAGCTCATCGCCTGGCCCTACAGTCAGTACCTCGTCTGGGGTGTCGAGAAGACGCGCGACTATGCGGCCCACGTCCCCGAGGGGGTGACCCTGATGCACAACTTCGAGTCGGCCGGAGAGTGTGAGCAACTTGGGAAGACACGCAGACTCGACGACTACTGGCTGGCCTGGCCCGGACCAAGCCAGCTCTTCCGCGACTGCGCGGAGAACGCCCGGGCGGCGGGGCGAGAGACCGGCGCCAAGATCCAGACAAGCTGTTCCTACGAGATGGCGACCGTGCCCTTCGTGCCCGTTCCCGGGAACCTGTGGCGAAAGTACCGGGCCATCCGTGAGCTGGGCGTTGGCACGGTCATGCAGTGCTGGCTGGTCGGTAGCTTCCCATCGCCCATGACCCAGGCGGGAGGAGAACTCTCCTTTGAGCCGTTCCCAGCAGACGAGAACGCGTTTATGCTGCGTTTGGCGGCCCTCGATTGGCCAGGAAACCAGCAGGCCGTGGCCGAGGCCTGGCGACTCTTCGGGAAGGCGTACCGGAACTACCCGTTCTCCCGCATCTTCAGCTACTACTCTCCCATGAACAACGGCCCGGTCTGGCCCTTGCACCTCATCCCTCGGGACAGCGGCCTGCAGCCACCATTCCGGGCCAACCGCCCCCCTTCCGGCGACCGCATCGGCGAGTGCCTGGGCGACGGCCTGAACCTGGCGGAAGCCCTGCTGCTATGTGGACGCATGCAAGAAGGCTGGACCGCAGGGATGGCGCTGCTGGAGCCGCTCCGCCCCGCCTATGCAGACAACCCCCCGCGCCGGCGGGACATCGCCGTCTGCGAAGCGGTGGGCCTGCAAATCTGCTCCAGCCACAACATCCTGAGCTTCTACCAACTTCGCGAACAGCTGGCCTGGGCGGTGGACCTCCCGACCCGGCTCGATCTTCTTGGCCGGATGCGGGAACTTGTGGTGGAGGAGGGGCAGCTCAGCGCCAGACTGCTCGAGCTTGCGGAGGCCGACTCGCGACTCGGTTTCCAGGCTGATTCGGAATGCCATATCTACTACCCCGCCAAGCTGCGTTGGCGCGTGGACCTGCTCAACCAACTCCTGGTGGAGGAATTCGCACCGGTGGAACAGGCACTCCGCGCGGGGCAGGACCCGTTTGCGGCCTACACCGCCCGCGCTCCCGAAGGGCCATTGCTGCCTTGTCGCCGATGCCCAGAGCCACCCCGGATGGACGGCCGGGTGGCCGGCGACCAGTGGTCGGCCTGTGAGCCAGTCGAGGTGCATGCCTGCGAGCCATCCGCTTCGGCTGCCATGGAGGGCCGCGACACCCGTATGCGGGCATGCTGGGACGAGGCCGCGCTCTACCTTGGCTTCGTCTGCAACGAACCCGACATGGCAACCATCCGAACCGCGGCGGCGGATACCGAGCCCGTATTACCCAACACGAACGACTGCGTGCAGATCAGCCTCGAACCCCAGCGTCTCTGGCCGGTCCGGCGAATCCACGCGAGTGCAGCTGGCGCGCGCTACCACCAGACCTTCGAGACGCCGCCAGACTACGCCTGGGAAGCCGCCTCCCACTGCGGCAATGGCTTCTGGTCCATCACCCTCCGCCTGCCTTGGGAATGGCTATTGCCAGACGGCGTCTTCACGGGCCGCCCGATCCGTCTGATGGTCCAGCGCCATATCCCTCTTGACAACGGCACCGGCGGCACCACTTGCCAGCGGCTTCACTGGCCCTGCGTGCCCACCGACCTGCCACCCCGGCTCATGCAGTTCCCCGAGAACCCAGCCGATCTTGGCTGGTGCCTGCTCTCGCCCTGACCCGAGGTGTACCCAGAAGATGCACAGGCGTCAGGCGTCTGGCCTGTGCATCCAGAAGACGGCAGCATCTAGCGGAAGCCCCCGAGGGCCAACTGGCCGCTACTGTACCGTCACAATTCCAGGCGCCTCCGACATGATGTTCCGGGCACCCATCCAGGCAGCATGGCCATCAGCGAACGTCACATTACTGCCATTGTTGTGACGGGTGCAGGCCTCCACCCAGTTGCCCGAGTTGTTGGCGTTGCAGCCATTCCCCGAAGGACGTTTGGTGACGTTCGCCCAGGCAGCGGACCGACCACCACAGCCGTTGGAGTACCAGTGCGAGGCGTCCGAGAAAGACAGGAGAGTGGAAGGGTTCTTGGCCGTATACATGGAGCGGCTGCCGAGGTTGCCGTTGTAGCCGTAGTTCATGTGGAACTGGTGCCTGGAGTCGGAGGCATTGGCCAGCGAACGGATGCCGTCCGGGCAGACGAACACTTGCCAGTCCCCGATCAGGGGTTGCAGGTAGAACCGCCACCAGTTGACGTTGTCATTCTGGCTTCCCCTCGGCATCCCCGCGATCGGTGCCGCGTAGATGCCGCGTCCATCGTGGGCGTCCGCATAGAGGAAGAGGCCAAGGCCGAGCTGCTTCGTCTGGGCCAGGCAGCTTATGGATCGCGCCTTGGATCGCGCCTGGGACAGAGCGGGAAGGAGCATGGAAGCCAATATCGCGATGATCGCGATCACCACCAGCAACTCGATTAGAGTAAAGGAGTAGTCGTTACTTCGAGTTCTCATAGCCATTCACCAAGCCTTTCTGAGGGTTCGCCTCAGGTCATTTCCGACCCCTGACACCAACCAGAACTCACCACGTACGAACGCAATACAGTGAAAGTAGCGGCCACTCGCGCTACTGTCAACCCTCCGAAGGCCTCCTGGGCCTTCCCCTCCCGCCAGTCGCGCCGCATACCGCGTAGCGAGTTGGCTTGGGGGTCCCTGCCGCCATCGGCAGGACCGATACGGTGTACTGGGCACTGGCGAAGTGCCGGGGAGCGCCAGCGCTACTCCTGGTCGGGCATGTCAAACTCGCGCTGCGCTGCCGACTGCGGGACTGGGGCGGTGAAGAAGAGCTTGAGATCGTTCACGAACAGGGCGTGCCCCCGGTCGTCCGGATGGTTGATGCCGTTGTAGAGCAAGGTCATGTAGGGCAACCCCTCGACCCAGAGATACTCCCAACGTCGGGAGGTATCGGCCAGGCCCACCTTGTTCTTGGCGCAGAACTCGCGCAGGTAGGTCACCGCGCCACGGGTCTCGGGCGTGCGCATGCCCTTGTTGTCCGGCATCCAGTCGGGGCGGACGAAATGCGGCGTCAGCACGATCACTTCGCCGCCGATGGCGCGGATCCGCCCCACCGCGTTCTCGTAGTTCGCGAAGATCATCTCGCGCGACATGCCCATGTCATTGACGAACTCGATGACCACCAAATCCGGCTTGTGGGCGATCACCTGCTCCTCGAAAAGGGGCAGCTTGGACTTGGAGTTCCAACCACCCGTGCCCGCGTTGATGTGGCGAATCCGGGCTTCCGGGTACTTCACTCGCAGCCAGTTGGTCAGCCCCAAGGGGAAGGCCTTTGCCTGGCTGGTCGCATCTCCGCCACAGGTCACCGAATCGCCCCAGTAGAGGATGGTCAGCTCTTCGCCGGCGGCCAGCTTGGCCCGGGTCTTCGGGATCAGTGCCGCCTTGGCCTCGCAGGCAACTTGCCCAGGCTCCGGGAACGCGGGACCAAGGGGGTAGATCTCGTTCTCGGTCAAGGTCTGGCAATGGTAGGGGAGGAAGACACTGCAGAGGGCGCGACTCTGCATGTCCGCGCGTGGTGCTTCGGGCGCCATTTTGTGCTCGAAGCCATGGCTCACGTAGACCTTTCCATCGTCGCGCACGGCGATGGTGTCCAGGCGTATAAACCCGTAGTCGTAGTCGATGAAGACGTCGGTGTCGGCCTTGATCCGGCCCTCTGGAATACGCCCGACTTGGCCCCAGAGCTTGTCTGCGCGCCAGTCTTTGCCTTCCTCGAAGCGCTCGGCATCCGGTCCCGGTCCCACCTTCAGCACCAAGGACGCCGGATTGAGTGTCCCCGCCAGGCCAATGCTGTGCGACCGGCAGCCCAGGAGCGTTGTGCCCTTGTTGTAGCGCCGGGGGACCTCATCGGTCAGCCGACGCTTCTCGTCACGGATCTGGATCACGCGGGGTGGGCGAATCTCCAACACCGTCTCCTTGGTCACCTTCACCATCTTCCCATCCACATCGACCTCGCCAGGCATGACTTTCAGCTTCATGCCGCCTGCGGGAACCACATCGAGTCCCGCCTTCACGTAGGGATTCAGACGCATGCCCTGGCCAGGTTTGGGCGGGGGTAGGTCGCGTTCTAGAGTCACATCGTCCCAATACATTGTCTTGCCTCCCATGCCGGGCTTCTGGTTCGCTTGGAAAAGCTGCAACCGTAGGCGCTTCTCCGACGGATTGCGAAACGTCACCTTCAGTTCCACCCATTCATCCTTGATCTTGGTTGGGTTGGCGACCGCAGTCTTCCAGTTCGTGTGACCAAAGGTGAGTTGGGCGTCTGGGCTGCCGGCTGGGACGTAAACCCAGGCACTGGCCTTGTAGACCGCATTCGGATGAGCCGCGAATTCCAGGTACCAGACGGACAGGCCGTGCTTGTTCTCCAGCTCTTCCTTGATCGCCCACTTGCCCGTGCGCACCCGCTCCTGGGAGCGCTTGGCGGGGCCCCAGCTCTTCTGCCACCCCCCGAGCTGCTTTGCCTCAAAGGAATCGCGAACCATGACTTCCGGGGCGCCCATCGCCGAAACTGCCAACATTGCCAGGCCGAGGAACGTACGCATATGCCTCTCCGTGTGCTGTGAGGATGACCCCTCACCATTGTCCGGGCGGGCCGCAATGCAAGTGATTTGCCGGAGCATCCTTACTCCGGGCATTGGGGGACGGAGGGACCGGAGCAGGGACGCTCCGGCTACGTTGGGAATGACCGCAGACCTTGCCCTGCGGCCCGGGCGGCTTGCGCGAGTGCATCATGGCGTGTATGGTGTTTAGTGTTCATGCAACCATTCCCAACCATCGGTGGCTGAGACCATGACTGCTTCCCCCTTCGTCCCCATCTCGCTCTCCCTGGCCGATCTTCTGGGCGCGGACCACATGGCGGCGGTGTGCGCCGCCCGCGCGGAGCTTTCCGGCGAGTCGCTGCCGGCGCTGGATGCCCTGGCCAACGAACGGATCGACTTCTTCCCGACGGCCATGCAGGCGCGCATTCTGGACCTGCTGCCGAAGGTCGGAACTCAGGTGTCACCAGCGGCAACCGGGGAGTCTGCGGGGGCCACCACGGCTGAGTTCGCCGCCCACTCACACCTGGAGGCGGCCCCGCTGAGTGCCTTTGGCCCCTATCGCATCGGCCAGAACGGGCGTCTCTATCTCAGCTCCAAGAGTGCCCACTACCACGCGCCCTTGGGGCACTCTTTCCCTGGTTACCGGCTGCTCGATACGGCCCGCCGGCTTGGCCTCCCCAACGCCACGCACAACAACACCCGGGGCGCGGCCATCCGCTGCCATGAGGAAGAGCTCGTGCGCCTGGCGGCCGGTGGCGAGGGACGCCTCAACCGGGTGCTCAACCTACAAACTGGCAGCATCGCCGACGAAGCCGCGTTGAAGCTGTGTCTGGCCCGCTTCTACCGGGTCGATGACAGCGCGGCAGAGCCGAAGTACGCGGGTCGCCGCCCCGTCATCCTGGTGATCGGGGACGACGATGGCGACCTGGCCGCCAACTACCATGGCACGACGCTGTTCACCCAGTTCACTCGCGGCATGTGGCCCGAGCTGGCAGCGGGGCTGGCCGATGCCGGGCTGTATGAGATTCGCTGTGTCCGCCCCAACTGCCTGGAGGATCTGGTATCCGTGTTCCGGGAAGCCGACACGGGGGAGCGCAAGATCGCAGCCTTCTTCCATGAGTTCGTGATGATGAACTACGGGGCCCGGCGGCTCGAGCCGGCCTTTGTCCGGCGCGCCTACGAGCTATGTGCCGAACACGATGTGCCGACGGTGGACGACGAGATTCAGACCTGCGTCTGGGGCGAGGGGCTCTTCGCCTACAAGGAATACGGCGTGGTGCCGAACATGGTGGTGGTGGGCAAGGGCTTCCCCGGCGGCGAATACGCGGGCTCGCGGGTGCTCTTCGATGCCGAGTACGATCGTCTGCCCCAGTTCGGCGCGCTGGTGACGAACGGGCAGGAGGAGCTGACCGCCCTCTCCTACCTGGTCACCATCCGCTGGGCCGAGGCCAACACTGCCGTCACCAAGACCATCGGCGAGCACTACGAGACGCGCCTGCGGGAACTGGCGGCGCAGAATGCCGACCTGGTCGCCTCGATCGAGGGTTGCCGCCATCTCAGCGCCCTGAGCTTCCATGGCCTTGAACAGGCCAAGGCCTTCACTGCCTACCTGAACCAGGCCGGGCTCGATATCAGCGTGCAGACCTACAAGACCAGTTGTCCCCCGACTGCCTTGACCAAGTTGCCCCTTATCGCCTCGCACGAACTGGCCGACTTCGTCATCGACCGCATGGCCGAGGCACTCCAGGCGGCCAGAGGCCGACGGTCATGAGCAAACAGCCATGAGCAAACAACGGCGGCACGAAGAGACTCTGACCATCCTGGACGCGGAGGGCGAACGCAGCGTCGAGGAGCTAGTCGAGAGGCTGGGGGTCAGCGCCATGACCGTGCGCCGGGATCTCGCGGAACTCGCCGCCAGCGGTCAAGTCCAGCGGACCCATGGTGGCGCGACCCTCTCCAGCGCGGGGATCGCCCAGTTCCGCTTTGTTCGCAGCCGTGACAATCTGCTGCCCGAGAAG
>JABGQJ010000418.1 GCA_018648945.1 Victivallales bacterium | reverse complement strand
CCTTGGGGGATTTCTCGCCGTTGACACTGGCCCAGTTCGACGTGCTGTGGCTGACGGATATGCACCATCCCGGCGCGCAGCCGGAAGGCTGGCGGCAGCGCTTGGTGGCATTCATCGAGGCTGGTGGCGGCGTGTTGCAGACCTGGCACCACCACACACTGGGCCAGGTCGGCCAGGGCGTGCGGCGGGTGTATGACAGTCGGCAGATGAAGATCAAGGAAGGGAACGAAGCACTCCGGGGAATGACTGACTTCCAGGCCTCCTACAAGGACCACATTGTCGAGGCGGTCGGTCCGCAGGGGAAGGTCTGGGTTGAGAACGAGTTTGGCGATGCGGTGGTTGTGGGGGGCAGTCTTGGCAAGGGCAAGGTGGTGAGCACGGGGTTGGCCCTGGCGACTGTCCGGAACCGTCCGCGCGGGGCCGAACTGGACTTGGTGAAGCGGTGCATTTCCTGGTTGGCACCCGCGACGCCACTGGCCGAACGTCTGGCCGGCTTGGGTGCGGAGCCCAAGCTTGAGGTCTCGCCCGCAAGGCGATTGGTTGCCGCTGGTTTCCCCGCCCGCTTCGCGATCACGGTCGCCGGACCGGGAGGCGATGCGCCCATCCTCTCCCTCGACGGCAAGGTGCTCCAACTCACGCCCGAACGGCGCGTCCAGGCTGCGGATCTCTCCTTCGCCACGTATGCGCTGGCGATACCTACGAAGGTGGGAGTGAATGCCGAGACCACGCATGTCCTGCGCCTGCAGAGCGGCAAGGTGACGCGCGAACAGCCCGTCATGGTCACCGCGCTCCACGTCCCGCCCGTGCCGAACGAGAAGCGTGGCGTCTGGCTGCACGTGGGCAATGACCGGCATCCGGAGAAGGTCATGCCCGAACTCAAGGCCTTGGGGCTCAACATGGCCGTGTTGCGCATTGCCGGCGGCACCGCCGCGTTCTATGGCTCCAAGGTGCAGCCGGACATCCAGGATCCGTTGGCGGAGACCGGCGGCGACTGGCTGGCCGAGGCCGTGCGCCACGCCCATGCCAACGGGGTCGAGATCCACCCCTACGTGAACAACTGCGTGGTGGAAGGACGCACCTCGCCCGCCTCCCTGGAGCGCCTCCGCAAGGCGAACCGGTTGCAGAAAACGCCCGAGGGCAGGGACATCGCCTGGTTCTGCCCGTCGTCGGACGAGAACCTGAAAGCCGTTGTGCGCCCCATGCTGGAGATCGTCTCAAACTACGACGTGGATGGGATCCAATACGACTTCATCCGCTATCCCAATGCCCAGGGCTGTTTCTGCCCGCGCTGCAAGGCGTTGTTCGAGAAGGAGACTGGGAAGCCCGTCCCGGCTTGGCCTAAGGACGTACTCAAGGATGGCGGTCGCTACGCCGAGTGGATCGAGTTCCGCTGTCGACGCATCTCGGCCATTGTCGAGCATGTCTCCACCAAGATCCGCGTGGCGAATCCCAAGGTGAAGATCAGTGCCGCCGTCTTCCGTGACTGGCCGCGCTGCCGCGAGACCAACGGCCAGGACTGGGCGCGCTGGTGTCGCGAGGGTTGGCTGGACTTCGTCTGCCCCATGAACTACACCAACAGCGATGAGACCTTCCTGAAGAACTGCATCTCCCATCGCGATGGCTTGCCTGAGGGCTTCCCGGTGGTGCAGGGCATCGGTACCAACTCCGGCAACAGCCGTATGGACGATCCCGGCCAGGCGCTTCTCCAGGTCATGCTCGCCCGTCAGCAGGGCGCGGTCGGCTTCGTGGGCTTCTGCTACAGGCCCGGGCACACGACCGAACTGCACACGCCACTGATCAAGCTGATGGACTAGCCTGGACTATCCAGGCTAGGTCCGGCGGGTGAAGCGGAGGCGCTCGATGCGGCGCCGGTCCATGCCCACGACGACCACGTCGTAGCCGTCCAGCACGAAGGTGTCGCCTTCGGCGGGGATGCGCCCGGCCAGCTTGAGGACCAGCCCGGCGGCGGTTTCGTAGCCGTCGGGGTCGAGGTCGAGGGCCAGATGGTCCGCCAGTTCGCGCACATCCATCTTGCCTTCGCATTCCAGCACTTGGTCACCGATCCTCTCGAAGGGGGTGCTGGGATGGTCTCGTTCGTCCTGCAGTTCGCCGACGACTTCCTCCAGAAGATCGCGAACGGTGACGATGCCGGTTACGCCGCCATGTTCGTCCACCACCACGATCATCGGGGTTTTGCGGTAGCGCAGGTCGGCCAGGAGATCGACCACCGACTTGGATTCGGGGACAAACACGGGGGCGCGGTCCACGAAGGGGGCGATCGGCGATTCCCCGGTCGTCTCCGGATCGTGGCTTCGCTGGTAGAGCAGGCTCCGCAGGTCCACCGTGCCGACGATTTCGTCCACCCGCTTGCTGAAGACCGGGAAGCGGGCGTGGCGACAGTCCATCAGCATGGCTTCGGCCTCGTCCACCGTGGCTGTGATGGGCAGGGAGCGCACGTTCACCAGCGGGGTCATCATGGCGGCCACCGGTCGGGTGTCCAAGTGGAAGATGGTGCGCAGCATGGTTCCTGCATGCTCGGGGATCAAGCCCTGCTCGGCCGCAATCTCGGCGATGGTCCGAAGGTCGTCACGGCTGACGTGGGGTGCTGTCGTCCCGCTCGGTTTGCCGCCCAGCAGGTGGGCCAATCCGTTGGCGATCCAGCCGATGAAAAGGGCGAGCGGACGCAAGACCCATCCTGCCAGCTGGAGAGGCCGGGCCAGGCGTGGGGCCAGGGCGTCGGCATGGGCGCGCCCCAGTGATTTGGGAAGCAATTCGCCGAAGAGGAGGATCACGGGCGTCATCACCAGCGTGTTGAGGACTGCTTCCCAGTTGCAGGGGAAGCGATTCAGCGTGTCCATCACTGCCGGGCGGGCGAGGACATGCCGCGCGAGGAGGATTTGGCAGAGGGTGGTCGAGGACGCCACTGCGAGGTTCGTTCCCAGGAGGGTGGTGCCCAGGAACCGCTCCGCCTTGGCCAGCATGCGCCGAATCAGCTTGGCTCTGGGGTCGCCTTTTTCGGCCAAGCTGTGGACAAAGGTCTTGCTGGTGGAGGTGAACACCGTCTCGGAACCGCTGAAAAAGCCCTCCAGCAGGACCAGGAGGAGCACCACCACCACCATGGCGAGAAGAGCAATCATTCTTCCTCCTCCTCGGTCGGGGGGAGGGGCTCGATGTGGACCATGCCGATCCGGCGTCCTGACATGCGCACGACGCGGAAGAGGTAGCGCCCGTCGCTGACCTCGTCGCCTGCTCGGGCCAATGCCTGCAGACGCTCCAGGACATAGCCGCCGAGGGTATCGGTGCCATTGGCCTGCAGGTCCAGGTCATGGGCTTCGTTGATCTGGCGGAGGGGCATCCGACCGTCGGCGAGGACGACGCCCCCTTCCTCGGTGGTCGTCACGTCAGCCAGACCGGACGGCAGGTGCCCCAGCAACTCGCCGAGGATATCGTCGAGAGTCAGGATGCCGGAGGTGCCGCCGTACTCGCCGACCAGGACAACGAAGTGGGTGCGCAGTTCGCGCATGCTTGCCAGGAGCTTCTCGATGGATGCGGTCTCCGGGGCCATATGGGCCTGGTAGACCGGGCCTTCGTTCGGCGCGGCCAGAGCCTGTTCCCGCAGACTGGCCAGGGGCATGTCCATCCATTTGGTCTCGCGCCAGCGTGGTTGGTCCACGGCGGAGATGACTCCCCAGATACCGTCCAGGTTGTCGTGGTAGACCGGCAGCCGGGAGCGCCGCAGCGAGCAGGCCTTTGCGAACGCCTCCCGCACGGTGAGGCTGTCAGCGACGCCCACCACATCCATGCGGTGGACCATCAGTTCGCGCGCTTGCACGACCCCGAGCTGCATGATGTGTTCGACCAGTTCGCGTTCGTGGGCGTCCGTGGCACCCGTCGCCTCGCCGGCGGCAAGGGTGGCCGAGAGTTCGGCGTGGGTAAGCGTGCCCCAGCCCGGCACATTGGCCTGGCCGCAGAGGTGCAGCAGGAACGTAGTCACCAGCCGCAGAATCCAGCGCACGGGCGCGATCACCCGGCTGAAGAGCAGCAGGGGCCGGGACACACCCACCGCGAAGGGCAGCGAATGGTGCACGGCCAGGGTCTTGGGGGTCAGTTCACCGAAGACCATGAGCAGCAGCGTGCTGACCGCGATGGCTGTTGCCGCACCCCATGGCCCAGCTTCGGGCATGAGTCGCGTGGTCAGGCTCGCTACCAGGCTGGCCAGCATGATGTTCACCACCATGTTGCCTACTAGCAAGGTGCTGAGGAGGCGCTGCGGGGCCCCCAGCAGCGAACTGGCCGCCCGTTCTGCCCGGTTGCCTTCGCGCAGCCGACGCGCCTGCGACAGATTGAGCGAGAAGAGTGCCGTCTCCGAGCCGGAGAAGAAACCGGACAGCAGCAACAGAACGCCCAGCCCCATCAGGCTGGGGAGAATCTCAAGGAACAACTTCATCCCGTGCGCCCCCCCGGCAGCAGGCCGGAACAGGGGATGGACCAGGCGGTTAAGCGTGATCGTCGAGAGTCGCCGTCGTCGTCTTCAGCGCAGGGAGAATCGGAGTCGCCAGGCCCTTCTGGGCCGCGACTAGGCGGAGGTTCGTCTGAGGCTGTCAGTTCGTCATTCATTCCGGTATACCGAGGACCAACGTCGTTGTCAGTGTCCAAGTATACTTCCTGCAAGGGATTCTGGCAACGAATTCAATACACGAGTCCACGGAAATCCCGGACCCGGTGGAAGGTGATGAGATTCCCGTTGTGGGGGCACGAGGCCCGTCCGTCGCCGGAGCGGCTGAGAATCGCCAAATCGTCACCGTCGATCACCATGCTTGCGTAGTGGCGCGAGGCCCGTTCCACTTCCCCCACCGCGACCAGTCCAGCGAAGCACCAATCGATGCAGTTGCGCGAGACATGTAGCTGCAGGCGGCGCCGTTCGTTGTTGGGTAGGTTGAAGCGATCGTCGGGCAGGCAGGCAGCTTTGGTCATGCTGTCTCTTGCCTGGGTGCTCAGCAACCAGAAGAGCTTGTCCTGTTCATCGTGGACGATGTGGAACTTCATCTGCCCGCCTGGGCAGGGCATGAAGAGGGCATGGCGCCCGGATGGCACGGTCTCGAGCATGGTCCGGATTGGCCCGGTGCCCGGCGCGTCCCCCTGCTCCACTGCCTTCATCACGCAGGCCAGGCCGGTGCCGCCTGTGTTGGCCCGCATCCAGAGATGGAACGTCTTGCCCGAGGGATCGCACCAGTACTGGGTGGGATCGGTGAACTGCACGACGTTCGTTTCCAGCCAGCCCACCGGCGCGCAATGGCGGCCCTTTACACCATCCGCATTGGCGCCGCCGGGGAGAGGGCAGGGGAAGAAGGGGGTGCCGAACCACTCGAGCTGCTCCTGGTCCACCGCATCCAGGAAGGTCAGTTCGTCGGCAAAGGTCCAGTTCTCTCTCTTGGTCAGGTCTGCATCCAGCCGCCCGCGCATCAACACTGGCGCAATTCCCGCCACGTTCCAGGCCGTGATGCCCAAGGGAGGCCGCCGCTCCATGACCAGGTAGACGCAGCCGTTGGCATACCACACGTTACAGGGGGCCTGGTGCCAGTCCTCCCCGTCGGTCAATGGCACCGGGTCACTCCAGGTTCTGCCGTCATCATCGCTGCGGCAGATGCAGAGATCATTCATGTGGCCGATCACATACACGCTCTTCCCCGCCACGAACGGGCGGTGGTGCATGATCGCCCGCGTGGCTCGCTCCTGCCAGTTCTCCCCGCCGTTGTCGGAGGTGAAGAACCGTCCCTGGTGGGGCCCACCGTAGCGTTGCCCGGTCGGCCCGGGCAGGCCCGTCACGCCGGGACCGCCGAAATCCATCGTGGCCAGCAGGCGACCCGAAGACAAGCGGCAGAGGCCAGGGCTATAGCAGAATATGCGGGCCGGATCGGGCGATTCGCAGACCACGGAGTGTTCCTGCGCGAGGGGCTGGACTCTCCAGGGCCGGGCGTTGGCGGGGTCGGTCATGGCAGTTGTCCTGTGGTGGCGTGGGCTGGGATTGAGACGCGCCTACTGTAGACAATTTCGCCTTCGTCTCAACCTTTCGCGCCATGCAGGTTGCGCTCAAGTGGCTTCGCTCTATATTTTGAGTTCGCTCGCGTCGATGTCTCTCCCCGTAGGACACCAGGGGGATCGAAAGGCATTGCCTACGTGGAGCGGAAGGATAATTTCTGCGACTGGAGGCTTGGCTTCTTATGGTTTCTTTTCTGATCATTCTTCTGACCGTCTTCCAGCTGTTGGCGGCCTTTCTGCTGATCGGTATCATTCTGATTCAGCAGAGCAAGGCAGGCGGCGGTCTCGGTGCTGTTGGTGGTGGTACGACGGAAACGGTGTTTGGCGCCACGGCCGGCAACGTGCTCACCAAAGGCACGGTGATCCTGGCTAGCATTTTCCTCGGCGCGGCCCTGCTTGTCCAGGTGTTGGACGCCAAGGCGAATCCGAACCGGAGCGCCACCGAGAGCTTCACGGAGGATCCGAAGGAAGACCCCAAGGTCGATGAGGCCAAGGTGGACGCCGACGCCAAGGCAGACGCTGACAAGGCCGACGCTGACAAGGCAGACGATGCCAAGCCTGCTGCTGCCGAGAAGACTGCGCCCGCCCCCAAGACGGCTGACTAGTCCTCCCAGCGTCTCCACGCATGGATCTCAACGGCGACACTCCCGAGTGTCGCCGTTTTCTTTGTCGGGTTTCCACGCTGCTGGCGGGTGTGTTTGGGGCAATGGCTCGGTCACGGGCGGAGGTCTCTCTCGGCGGGTGAGCTAGGCGCTGGCCTCCACACTTGTTCCCGACCGTTGGTCGGCGCGCCAGC
>JABGQJ010000417.1 GCA_018648945.1 Victivallales bacterium | reverse complement strand
CGGCTCCGTACAGCACCGTGCAGGCATGGCCGAGAGCGCCAAGATCATCTGCATCAACAGCGATGCGGGCGCCCCGCTCTTCGCGATTGCCGACTACGGCATTGTGGGTGACCTTCACGCCGTGATCCCGAAGATGATCAAGGCCTACAAGGCCCGCGTCTAGCGCCAGGGAACCGGGAAAGGCGCCTCGGCGCCAACCGCAAATACAGAGCGAGACACAGCGATGCCTGAAAACTTCTACCTCGATACTCCCGATATCCGCTTCAAGCTGCAGAACCTTGGGCTCGAAGAGATCACCACCATGCGCGAGCATGGGTTCACGCAGTGCGAGGAGTTCTCGGAAGCCCCCGAGGACTTCGAGGACGCACTGGACACCTACGACAAGATTCTGGAGATGTTCGGCGAGATCTCTGGCGATCTGATCGCTCCGCGCGCGGAAGACGTCGATCTCACCGGCCCCAAGCTCGAGAACGGCGTCGTGAGCTATGCGCCCGGCACCGACGAGAACCTCAAGAATCTGGCCGACGCCCAGCTCATGGGTGTGCTGTTGCCCCGTCGCTTCGGTGGTCTGAACATGCCCACCACGATCTACACCATGATGACCGAGATGGTGTCCCGCGCCGATGCCAGCCTACAGAACCTGTTCAGCCTACAGGACATCGCCGAGACGCTCAACCGCTTTGCCGACGAGGACCAGAAGCAGCGCTATCTGCCGCGCTTCGCCTCAGGCGAGGTGGATGGGGCCATGTCTCTGACCGAGCCCGAAGCTGGCAGCGACCTCCAGGCCGTGCAGCTCAAGGCCCGCTTCGACGAGGAGAGTGGCCAGTGGCTCTTGAACGGCATGAAGCGGTTCATCACCAATGGCTGCGCCAAGGTCCATCTCGTTCTGGCGCGCTCCGAAGAGGGCACCAAGGACGGTCGCGGTCTCTCCATGTTCGTCTGCGAGAGAAGCGAGAAGCTGGTCGTTCGCCGCATTGAGAACAAGCTTGGCATCCATGGTTCCCCGACCTGCGAGCTGCAGTTCAACGACGTGCCCGGCGAGCTGATCGGTCAGCGTCGCCGCGGCCTGACCCGCTACGTCATGTCCCTGATGAATGGTGCCCGCGTGGCCATCAGCGGCCAGGCTCTGGGTATCGCCGAAGCCGCCTACCGCGAAGGGCTCAAGTACGCCCACGAGCGGGAGCAGTTCGGCAAGGCCATCATCCGTTTCCCCGCCGTCTATGAGATGCTCGTGAAGAGCAAGCTCAAGATCGTGGGTGCGCGGGCGCTGTTGTACTTCGCCACCAAGTACGTCGATTTGCGCGATGTGTACGAAGAGCACAACAAGGACAAGGAAGCGGTCACTACCGAGAGCCGGCAGACCGAGAAGCGCTACTCCAAGATCGCTGGCGTCCTGACCCCGCTGAGCAAAGCGTGGTGCACCGAGATCGCCAACGAAGTCTGCTACGACACCATCCAGATCCATGGCGGCACGGGCTTCATGCGGGACTTCCCCGCCGAGCGCCTCTATCGCGATGCCCGTATCACCAACATCTACGAAGGCACCACGCAGCTCCAGTTCGTGGCGGCCATCGGCGGCGTGCTCCTGCGCGTGTTGGACCCGATCCTGGCGGAACTCAGCCATCTACCTTACGAAGGTAAGCTGCGCCGCCTGGCAAGCACGGTGGACGTGGCCCATGGCAAGCTGCTCCGGGTGGTGGAACAGGTCGAGAAGAAGCGCGACAAGGACTATCACGACCTGATGGCGGGCCGGCTCTGCCAGATGGAGATGATTGTGTTGATCTCCTACCTGCTCCTCCAGGACGCGCTGGTCGACAAGGAGCGGACGACGATGGTCGAGAGTTTCATCTGCCAGTTCATGCCGGAGCTGGAGATGCACTTCCAGGTCATCAGTAGCAGCGACTACAGTATGATCGACAACCACGAGAACATCCTGGGCATGTAGCCTACGCTTCGCTGGCCTCACGGGGTCAGAAAGAAGGTGGCCGGCGGTCCTAGGACCGCCGGCCGAGGGGCAGGTTCTCCGCCTTGGACGTGCTTCCCAGTGGTGGGAAATGCACGCCATGATCTACGTGGGGATACCTATACTACAGCACTCAAATCGCTTCTAAACAAGCGGGTTGGGGGCAATCCTGCCCCATAGGGCAGGTATAAATGGCATATATCGGTTATTTCGCCTGCTTTTTCTTTCCCGCTTCGCCCGTTCCGGCGATTCTGGCACCCAGGCGTGGGATTGGCGGGGAGCTCTGGAGATGCGGTGGTCCACCACCGCCGAGGCGCAAAGCGCCGGCCCGCAGTCCGGTCTGCCTGGTGGCTCCCGCCCGCTTGCCAGCTACGGCTGGTCGTGGAAGACCTGGAGTTCGTTGACGCGGACGATGCCGGGCTGGCGGTCGGGTCCGCGCAGGCCGCGCAGCCGAACGGCTTGCACGCCGGTCGCCACGACGGCGTGCTCGCACTGGACCTTGGTGTTGTCCTTGGTCTTGAGGACGGTCTCCCAGCGGTCTGCCCGGCGGAGCTCGACCGTGTAGTCTCGAATTTCGTATTCCTGCTTGGTGTGGAGGAGGATGCGACTGATGGTGACGGGATCCTCAAAGGTGATCTCCAGGTGCTCTCCGGCTGGGGCCGACCAGCCGTTCCACGAATGGTCGGCGAGGCCATCGACGGCCTGTTTGGGGGCGTAGCCGTTGGCCGTGTCGGTCTTGGAGGCGGTGGCCCGGGCGAAGAGGGCCAGGTTGCCTTTGGCATCGACAACCTGCTCGGGAGCGGGATCGCCAACCATTTCCTCGGCAGTCGCATGGCCCTGGCGGAGGAGAAGGACCCAGTCTTCGCCAGTGGGTTTGCGGGGCAGGGGCCAGTTGCCATCATCGGTCGTGATATCATTGGCGATGGGATGGCGGAGGCCGGTGCGGGGATCAAACCACCACGCGGAATACGGGTGGTCCTTCGCGAGACCGCAGAGGCCGCCCAGTTGCCGCCATCGACCATAGGCGTAGACCACATAGACGCGGTTGGCATCGCTGGCCAGGACGGTCCATTCACGGTCTTCGAGTGCGCTCCAGGCGGGATCGGCGAAGCGGGGCACGAGCTTCCACCACTCCAGTTGGGCAAAGAAGCTGCGGAGGTGGGTCATCTGGGAGGAACCTGGCAGGCGCATGCCTTCGTGCCAGCAGTGGTTGGGGTTGTAGTTCTTGCCCGTGCCGTCCTGGTGGTTCCAGCGCATGAGCCAGACGGCGGCACCGCCATAGGTGTAGCCATAGCTGCCGCAGAGGAGCGACTTCCAGGCGGCGTGGCGCACATCGCTGGCATCGGCCACGCGGGGACCGCACCGGATGGCCTCGTACATGGCCTCGGTTTCGAGGAAGGGCTTGCGCGGGGTGTGGTTCCAGTAGAAAAGGAAGTTGTCGAGCTTGCGGATGCCGGAGCCGGTGTGCCCGCCCTGCAGGGGAAACCAGTCGTGCCAGGGCTCCTGCCCCCAGACCGTCGGTCTGCCGGGATACATGTGCCCGCCAACGGGATGGCCGTAGCCATTGGTCTTGGCGAAGCTCTCTGCCGCGGCGGCCCAACCCACCAGATCGGTGCGCGGGGGACCGTCCTTGGGGTTGGGTAGATTGACTTCCTGGCCGGTGATCCAAACCAGGGGATGGGCCCCGTAGCGGGCCGCCACGTATTCGGCCAAGCGCGCCATGGAATCGTGCGGGACTCTCACGGCGGTGATGTAGAGCCCAATGCCCTGGGCGATCACCAAGCCGCGTTCGGCCAGTTCGTCCAGCATGGGGTCCATCACCTCGCGGAAGCGGGTGGGGTCGATGCAGGCGTATTTGGGATCCCGCCACCAGTGGCGGTTGTGTCCCGCAAAGTAGTTCTGGTAGACGGTGAAACCCTTGGCCAGCCGGTCCTCCATGAGTTGGGTGAACTGGCTGCGGCCCGTGGCGTCGGTCGCGTTGTTCTCGTGGATGCGTTCCAGGTCGGGCATCATCCAGTGGGTGTCGCCAAGCCAGAAGAACGGCGTGCCGTCGGCGCGGACGAAGTAGCGGCGATTGGGCGAGACCTGGACGGGGCCATGGATGTAGTTCGGGTTGTCGCCATGATAGGGCGTGCAGGTGAGGGTGCCTTGCTGGGCATGGAGCCCCGTGTTTTGCGCGTCGGAGCAGGCAGTCTCCCACTGCCACTCCCCGGGGCTGGGTGGTGCGAAGCGCAGTCGCCACGTGCGTTCGCCATCCCAGAAGGCCGGCCGGGTGATGGTGGTCTTGCCTTGGCGGAACGTCGCCTCGATGCGGACATCGGCGAAGGGATTGGGGTAGTCGCGGTCGCTGGTAAGGACGATCTCGGCGCGACGCCACTGCTCGACTTGGGGAGGGGCGGTCATGGCGGAGATCCCGATGGTGAGGGCGGCGACGAGGAGCCGACTGGGGAGGGACATGTCATTCCTGTCGCAGGTAGTTGATGTTCTGGGTGATCCGCTCATAGCCGAGGCGTTCGTACATGCGCTGGGCCGGGATGTCGTTGATGAGGGTGGTGACCTGGAAGCGCGTGTAGCCCTCCTCGTGCATCCGCCGGTCGACCTCGCGTTGCTGGGCGGACCCGATGCCGCGGCCCTGGAAGTCGGGGTGGACGGCATTGTTGCCGATGGTGGCGATGCCGCGACCGGGATCGAGCAGGAAAGTGGCGAAGCCGACGATCCGACCATCGATCTCGGTAACCATGCATTGGTAGATGTTGGCGCGGATGGAAGCGACGACGCCACCGGCCTTGTGACCATGCCAGGGGCGTCCCCCGATTTCGTCGCCGAAGTAGTCCTCGCGCATCTTGTCGAAGCTCACCGGGCCAAAGGCCAGCCGGACGATCTCGTAGATGGCATCCAGATCCGCGAAGACGGCCTGGCGCAGTACGCGGTTGTCTTCCTGTTCGACGGCCAGTGGCTGGGCCCCATCAGCGATGGCGCGAACGACAGCGGAGACATAGGGCAGGTAACCTGCGACTTTGGCTGGATCGAGAAACTCAGCGGTGTCGGATGGGGCGTGGTAGTAGGGGCGGGGAATTCCCGCGCTATCGGTGAACCAGACGTAGGGGAGGCCGCGCTGTTCGGCGGCACCATGATCGCAACCACAGCTGGCCTTGCCGGGGAGTCGGGCATGGTTCGGGGCGGGGATCTGGCGGACGAGGTCGAGGAAGGGCTTGCGTCCGGCGGCGTAGACCGTGAGGTCGCCGAGGATGTTGCCCACGTCGTCGATCTCGATCCAGCCGACGCAACGGTCGAGTTCATCGGCGTGCGCGTCGCAGTAGGCCTGAGCGCCCGCTCCGACGCCGTCACGCCGACCGTATTCCTCGCAGCCGGTGGAGACCAGGCGGATGCTGGCGGCTGGCGTGCAGCCAGCGAGTTCGCGGGCGAGTTCGATGAGCAGGGCGGTGCCGCCACCGTTGTCGAGAGCGCCGGGCGCGAAGGGCGCGGTGTCATTGTGGGCGGAAACGGCGAGCCAATTGGGGCCGGTGCCAGTGATCTCCGCGACCACGTTCTGGGACGTGTTGGTCGCGCCCGCTTCGTGCTTTACGGTCAGCCGGAAGCGTTCGCCGGCGGCCTGGGCCAACTGGTTCCCCACGCGCCAGGAAACGGCGACCACGGGGAAGCCGGTGATCTCCGGGTAGCGGATGTTCTTGGTCAGTTCATCATCCATGTAGGGAGAGATGGCGACCAATCCGGCCAGTCCCTCGTCTTGCAGGCGTTCCAGGAGGCGGATGCGGCCCTCAATGCCGCCGCTGGGCACGAGTAGGCCGATGGCACCGCCGAGCGGCACGTCTTGCCGTGGCTTGCCGTTGCCGCCCAGGAAGACGAGGGGGCCAGTCACCTGCCCGGCCACGGAGAACTGACTGGGCAGACAGGGGAGGGTGGCCCCAGTGCCGAGTCGTTCGAGGGTGCTCTCGGTGGCCGCATGGGACGCCGTCGCGAATTCCTTGACGCAGGGGCTGAGCCCCGCCGCAGCGAACTGGCTTGCCACGAACTGCGCGCCCGTGCCCTCTGCTCGGCTACCAGGAGGTCGCGGCCCGATGGTCTCGGCGAGGTGGCGCACATTGGCCTGGATGCGTTCGGTGACAGTCATGTTGGTCCGCCTCAGTACTGTTGCAGCAACTCGAGCATCTTGCGGTCGAGCTGGTGGCCCTGGAAGTCCTCATACTCCACGTCCTTGCGGCCGCTGTCGAGGATGCCGAAACCGCCCCGGAGGTTCCATAGCGCCCAGCCGAGATTGGCCTTCTTGAGCTGCTTCAGATTGTCCTCCAGCCAGGCTAGCGAAACAGCGTGAGGGGTCTTGTTGAAGACGCCGAATTCGCCGACCATGGCGCCGATTCCCGCGCGCCGGAAACCGTCCCAGACCCCGATGCGCTTCTCCCAGAGCTCATTGCCATCGTGCTGGCGAGTGGACTGGATGGGACCGTCGGGGGTGAAGGCGAGGGTGGCGGGCAAGACACCCCATTCCCCATTCAGGGCTTGGGAGACCTCCTTCTGTCCTTCGGGAGTCACCCCGAGTTCGCTCAGGATCAGCCAGTCTCCGGCCGCCATCTCCACCTGTATCTGACGCGTGCCCGCGGGGATGTCGATGGTGTAGTCCTTGTCGTAGATGTTCTGGTACATGTCCCACTTCTTGGCGTGGATGGCCGTGGTCCATTCCCCTTCGCCTGGACCGCAGACGTACTCCCTCCTCCAGACCGGCTGGTCGTCGGCCTGGACCACGAGGGTGGCCTTGCTGGATACTTGGTGCAGATGCAGGCGCAGCTTGGTGGCTTCTGGGAAGGGACCGGCGAGGGTAAGCGGCCCATGGGGCACGCCTGGTTTGGCGGGGCTGTAAAGCCGACCGCTGGCCACGGGCGTAGGCCAG
>JABGQJ010000416.1 GCA_018648945.1 Victivallales bacterium | reverse complement strand
ATGAGGTACTCGTCCAGGAGGGGGCGGGAGCACCGGTGGGCTTTGCCGATGCCGACTACGAAGCGGCCGGGGCGCGACTGCGCAACACGGCCGCAGCGGTCTACGAAGGGGCGCAGATGATCGTGAAGGTGAAGGAACCGCTCCCCGAGGAGTATGCGTTCTTCCGGCCCGACCTGATGTTCTATACCTACCTGCATCTGGCCGCGAACGAGGAACTGACTCGCGCAATGCTCTCCTCCGGGGTCGCCGGGGTCGCCTACGAGACGATGCAGACGGACAGCGGCCTGCTGCCTTGCCTGAAGCCCATGAGCCAGGTGGCTGGTCGTCTGGCGGTGCAGGAGGGCGCGAAGTACCTGGAGAAGCGGTTTGGCGGACGCGGCATCCTGCTTGGCGGCGTACCTGGCGTGCCGCGCGGCAAGGTGGCCATCATCGGAGCCGGCACGGTCGGGCTCAGCGCCTGCACGATCGCGGTGGGGCTGGGCGCCGATGTGACGGTGCTGGATATCGATGCGGAGAAACTAGAGTGCCTCGACAACATCTTCCCAGGGCGCATCACCACGCTCTACAGCACCCGCGCGAACATCGAGACGACCATTGCGGACTGCGATCTGCTGATCGGGGCGGTTCTCCTGGCCGGAGCCCGGGCTCCCCATCTGGTTTCCCGCGAACAGCTCAAGCTCATGCGGACGGGGGCTGTGATCGTGGATGTGGCCGTGGACCAGGGCGGCTGCATCGAAACCACCCATCCCACCACCCACGACGACCCCATCTACGTGGTCGATGGCATCGTCCACTACTGCGTGGCCAACATGCCCGGGGCCGTGGCCCTCACCGCCACCCGTGCGCTGACCAGTTCCACCCTGCGGTATGGCCTCGAGCTGGCCGATCTGGGCCTGGAGGGTGCCTGCCTGGCATCCGCCACTCTCGCCCGAGGCGTCAACACATATCAGGGACAATGTGCCTGCGAAGGGGTGGCCGAAGCCTTCGGACTCGACTACGTTCCCCTTGCGCACCTTCTGCCGTGACCCCGTCCGTCGAGATGGAGACGCCATGAACCGCCGCATCTTCTCGCTCTGTGTCCTGCTGATCGCGACCGCCCAAGCGGGCGAAGTCTATCTGACCGATTGCCACGACGCCCTCGGCGTCACCTCGACGCAGGCCTGGGGCAAGCTGGGGCTGGACACCGGCGTGGTCCCGCCGGGTCGCACCCCGAACCCCCTGCGCATTGGCAAGACGATCTACAAGAAGGGCTACGGGCATCACGCCAAGGGCGAGATTGTCGTGCCGCTGCCGGCGGGGGCTCTCTCGTTCCGCTGTCTGGCGGGCGTGCAGTACCAGGAAAGCCTGGCGGGGAGCGTGGTGCTTGCCGTCCTAGTGGATGGCAAGGAGTGCTATCGTAGCCCCGTGCTGAGCGTGAAAAGCGCGCCACAGAAGATCGAGGTGGATCTTCGCGGCGCCCGCCAGTTGGTCCTGCGGGCAGGCGACAACGGCGACGGAATCGGTTGCGATGTGCCGAACTGGGTCGACCCGGTCCTCGTGCTGGATGGCTCCGTGCCGCAATTCGAGGCCATGCAACTGCGGCTGAATGGTACGGACCCCATCTGGAGCTTCCCCCATGCTGGCCTGACGTTCGCCACTGTGCCCGATGGCCCCCAAGCCTTGATCGCGCCCGCCACATCCTGGGGTGCGACGGTCGTGCTGCCCGAAGACAGCCGAATGGAACTGGCCCTGCCGGTCGCCTTCGACGGCAAGGCTCTCTCGGTCGCCTGTGATGTCCGCAACATGGGATCTCGCCCGGTCACTCTCCAAGGTCCCAAACCAATCCGCATCGAGCGCGCGGAGACTCGTCGCGTCGAGATCCCGTACATGCTCAAGGAGGGCAAGGGCATCGCACGCCTGGCTCTCCGTGCTCCTGGCGCGACCTGGGTCCGGGTCAGCAACTGGACCTACAGCGTGAATGACGCGGGTGCCGATCTCCGTTGGGAGATGCCCCGCTTGGATGAAGCCAAGGCCCTGCCGCCCCCCGTTCTCCCCCCGCCCCTGCACCAGACCGAGATGCTGCTGGTGGAATGGGACTGGCGATGCCGCGACGGTATCGAGACGGAGCGCGAATCCCGCACGTATGCACAGGCCGTGGAGCGCATGATCGAACAGGGCCAGCCCATGTTCGAGGCCCGGCTGCGGCGGGGGCCTCTGCCTGACATCCTGACCAAGTGGGCTCACTTCGTCCGCGAGGCCGCTGGTCTCAAGGGGGCGAACGTGGACGCCAACGGCATCGATTGGTACACGCTCTGGCGCAACATGCACCACGCCAAGCGCGAACTGCTCCTCAGCGATCCCCGCTGGGACCGGAAACCGCTGGCCTTTGTGAAACGTGTGCCTTCCAGTTTCAGCCATCAGCTCACCCAGTACTACGGCAGTTGCGCCCGCCCCGGCGGCGGCGTATTCGTGCTCAGCGACCCCGGCTCGTCCATGGCCACACGCTGCCTCACCGAGGATCTGCCGCCCGGGGCCTACCAGCATCTGGAAGTGGGCTACGATGCGGACCGCCTGCTCTTCTCGTTCTGTCCGTGCGATGCGCCGCCCGTGAACCGGCTCAAGGAACCGCCGGGACGGTTCTACAGCATCTATGAGGTGAAGCCCGACGGCTCCGGCCTGAAGCGGCTCACCCACGGCGAGTTCGATGACTTCGCCCCCCGCGAGCTACCCGACGGCAATCTGGTCTTCAGCTCCACCCGGCGCGGCGGCTGGCATCGCTGTGGTGGTGCCCCCGGCAATGGCTGCCGGACCTACGTACTCACCACCAGCGGACCCAACGGCGAGGATCCCCAACCCATCTCCCGACACGAGACCAACGAATGGGATGCCGCCGTACTCCAGGACGGGCGGCTCATCTACACCCGCTGGGACTACGTGGATCGCAACGCCGTCCACTATCAGCACCTCTGGTCGAGCCGTCCCGACGGCACCATGCCCTCCGCCTACTTCGGCAATGCCACGCTGAACCCGGCGGGAATCTGGGAACCGCGCTCCGTCTTTGGCACGCAACTGGTCATGGCCACCGCCGCCGCCCATCACGCCATGACAGCTGGCTCCATTATACTGGTGGATTCGCGCCGTGGTCGCGACGGCTTGCGCCCCCTGACCCGGCTCACGCCAGACGTCCGCTTCCCGGAGACCGAAGGCCATCTCGCCCCCAAATGGTACGCGCCCGGGGGGCCACGGCCGGAACCACCGCCTCCGGAGGAAGAACGTCGCTGGCCTGGGCACAACTATCGCAGCGCCTTCCCCCTCGACACCGACCTGTTTCTGGTCGCCTACAGCTTCGACCGCCTGATCGGGGAGCCTAGCGCCAACCGTCCCAACATGTTCGGCCTCTATCTGGCTGACACCCACGGCAACCGCGAGCTGATCTATCGGGATCTCAACGTCGGCAGCCTCTGGCCCATGCCCCTCAGACCCCGACCGCGCCCCCCAGTCATGGCCAATGTGCGAAGCGAAGAGGAGACCGGGGTCTTCGTGATTCAGGACGTGAACGAGGCGGACCCGCCCTTGCCCCCTGGCACCCGCATCACCGCCCTGCGTATCGTCCAGGTCCTGCCCAAGAGCACGCCCGGCGCGAACTGGCCCAGACTCGGCTTGGCCAATGCCTCCCCCGGCAAACAAGTCCTCGGCACCGTGCCGGTCGCCGCCGACGGCAGCGCCTGTTTCCGGGTTCCCGCCGACACGCCCGTCTGCTTCCAGCTGTTGGATGAGCGGGGCCGGGCCGTGCAGATGATGCGCAGCGACACCTGGGTTCGGGCGGGCGAGACCTCCTCCTGCATCGGCTGCCACGAGCCACGCCTCAAAGCCCCCCTCCCCCGCCGTCCACTGGCTGCCAGCTCCCCGCCAGCCACCATCAAGCCGCCTCCGGATGGCGGGAATCCACTCAGCTACCCGCTCCTCGTCCAACCCGTGCTGGACCGCCATTGCATCCGCTGTCACAGCGGCGAGAAGCCAGCCGCCAAGCTGATCCTCACGGGCAAACCAAGGGGGCATTACACCGAGTCCTACGCCGCACTCGCCCCGCGTACCGCCTACACCGCCTGGGGACTGCCCGGCGACTTCCGCAAGAGCAACTCGGAGCCAATCACCCGTCCCGACCACTTCGGGGCTCGCAACAGCAAGCTCATCGCCATGCTCGACAAGGGGCACCAGAAGGTGAAGCTCACCGCTGACGATTGGGACCGCCTCCATACCTGGATCGACGCCAACAGCCTGTTCTACGGGACCTTCTTCCACAAGCTGCAGAAGCAACAGCAGCTCGGCGAGCGCATCCCCGGATCGGGCCTGGAATAAATCAGCACAGCCAAGGAAACAGATCGTGGACAAGCTCAGAATTGGGATTCTCGGACTCGGGCGCGGACTCACCCACGTGCGCAACCTACTGCGCATCGACAACGCCGAAGTCATCGGCGCGGCCGACCAGATCGCCAAGTGGCGTGACCGGGCGCGCGAGACGGTGGGCGACCACCCCATGCGCATCGTCAACGAGTTCGAGGAGCTGCTGGAAATGCAGCCGGACGCAGTGGTCATCGCCTCCAACGGCCGCATGCAGGCCGGGCACAGCGTCCAAGCCCTGACCGCCGGTTGCCATGTGCTCTCCGAGGTCCCCGGTGCCTTCACCCAGGAAGAGATCCACCACATCGTCCTAGCCAAGGAACGCTATGGCAAACAGTACATGCTCGCCGAGAACAGCTGCTTCCTCGACTTCCTCCGCTACTGGCGCCGGTGGGTCGTCGATGGACGCTTTGGCCCGGTTGCCTTTGCTGAGGGTGAATACCTGCACTACCTGCCCAACTCCATGATCCTCCCCGACCGCACCAAGGTCACCCCCAAACAAGTGCGCGAGGAGAACCTGCAGGACGTCCGCCCCCTTTGGCGCGCGGACCAGCCCCCCATCCAGTACCTCACCCACGACCTCGGTCCCCTGCTCAACGTGATGAACGATACCGTCGCTTCCGTCACCTGTAGCAATGGCCCCTACTGGTGCCCCGAGGCCCCGCTCCGCACCGACGGCCAGATCGCCCTCTTCAAGACGGCCAAGGGCAGCCTGATCAAGATCATGGTGACCCTGAACACCCGCCGCCCCGGCGCCCACAACTACCGCCTCTTCGGCATCGAAGGCAGCGCCGAGTGGTACAGCCACGAAGGCTTCTGCCGCCTCTTCCATGGCGAGCGCAAGGAAAGCCAGGGCTGGCAACGCATGAACATCGGCACCGCCGCCCTCGATGCCGACAAGACCGCCGGCCACGGCGGCACCGACATCGCCATGGCCCGCAGCTTCGTCAATGCCATCCTCGACGGACGCACCGTGCCCATCGACGTCTTCCGCATGGCCGACTTCACCCTCCCCGGCATCCTGGCCAACCGTTCGGCCGAAATGGGGGGGCAGACCATGGCCGTCCCCGATCTCCGACGCACGCCTTACGGCGGGACGGATTTCTGGGACCAGGTCGGTCTCCCCGAAGAGGAGCCCGAGGTCATGGACTACCGCAGCGACATGGGGCTCACGTACTGACGCCATTTCACGCAATCTTCAAGTCCCGGGAATCGCTCTCCTGATCGTCAACCGCTAGTGTAGACACCATCTGCGGATTTGGTAGATCGAGTGACACCCAGCTTGAGGTCCAGTGAACGATGAGTAGGTACCGTTCGTTGACATGCGTGGTCCGTCGGGCGGGCCTCTGTCTCGCCTTGGCCGTGGCCGTCGGGTGCGGCAGTGGCAAAGAGACCGCCGAGGGAGTGAAGAAGCAGAAGTTGCTGGTCTACCATGCCGCCAGCCTCACCTTGCCCTTCGTCGCCATCGAGAAGCTCATGGAGGAGCGGTTCCCAGGCCTGAATGTGATCTGCGAATCCAGCAGCAGTCGCATGGCCATCCGCAAAGTCACGGACCTACAGCGCAAAGCCGACATCGTGGCCAGCGCCGACGAGGCCCTGATCCGGTCGCAGATGATGCCCGACTACGCGGACTGGGTCGGCACCTTCGCCCGCAACCGCGTCGTCATCGCCTATACCGAACGCAGCCGCTACCGCGACCAGATCAACCAGGACAACTGGTACGAAATCCTGCTCCGCGAGGACGTGAACTACGGACAAGCCGATCCCAACAACGCTCCCGTTGGCTACCGCACTTGGCTGACCTGGAAACTCGCCAGCCACCACTACGCGGACAAACTCCAAGGCCGCGACCTCTTTGAGGAACTGAAGGCGAACTGCCCCACTAGGAACATCCGTCCCCACTGCAACGAGCTGATCCCCCTCCTTGAATCCCTCGCCCTGGACTACACCTTCCAGTACCGTTCCGTGGCTCTGCAACACCATCTGACCTGGCTCAAACTGCCGGAGGAGATCGACCTCGGCAGCGAGAAGCACAAGGATCTCTACGCCAAGACCAAGGTGGAGATATCCGGCAGGATGAAGGGCACAACCGCCATCAAGACCGGCAAGCCCATCCTCTACGGAGCCACCATGGTCAGGGATCCCCAGAATCGAGAGATGGCCCTGGAATTCCTCAAAATCCTCTTCGGGCCCGAAGGACAGAAGATCCTGGAGGAGAACTTCCAGGAAGGCGTTGCTCCGGTGTACTGCGACAATGTTCAGGCTGCGCCCGAGGTCCTGCGCGAACTGTTGCGACCGGCGGACTTCTGAGGAGAAGCAATCCGCCCGTGAATACCCCGTGCGAATGGCGCGGGATCTGGGGCAGTGCCCCATGTTCGGGCACTGATCGCGGGTGTGCCGAGGCGTCCCATCGGACGAATCGGCCGGATCGGACGAATCGGGCCAGTGGGCGTATGGTGCGCGAGCAACGGCAGTCGCCTGGCGGAGCGGCACGCCGCTCTG
>JABGQJ010000415.1 GCA_018648945.1 Victivallales bacterium | reverse complement strand
CCTGTTCGCGGCTTGGCAGGCCAATGGCCGGGAGACCCGCAACCGCCACGAGGCGTTCGCCCAATTGGCGGCGAGCCGCACCGATGCGCTGGCCGAGGCGCTGAGCAGCATCGAGCCAAGCGATCTGGAGAGTCTGGCACGGTTCCCGGCAAGCGGGGGGCCGGGAGTCCTTGACAGATTCCAGACCTTCACGGCCTACCTTACCCGGAACTCGTCGGTCCAGGCCTGGGAGTGGATTCCAGCCGTGCCTGCGGCCGATCGGGCCTCCTTTGAGCTGGCGGCCCAGGCAACGGGTCTGAACGGATTCGATATCTGGCAGAGAGACGCGCAGGGCAAGCGGGAGCCTGCGACTGGCCGCGAGGTGTACTACCCGGTCTTTCTGGCAGCTCCTCTCCCCGGCAACGAACTCGCGCTGGGCTACGACCTTGGCTCCGAGCCGCGCCGCCGTGCCGCTCTGGAGGAAGCGGCGGACACCGGCTTGGCCACAGCCACGGCCCCCATCACCCTGGTCCAGGAGTCCGGCTCCCAGCGAGCCATGCTTGTCTGCCTGCCCATCTCTGCCGACGGCAGTGCAAGACATCCCGCTGCCTTTGCGCTGGCAGTGCTGCGGATGGGCACCTTGCTGCAACAGGCCAACCCGGCCGGATCGGCTGCGGTCGAGTTGAGCCTCCTGCGGAGGGACGGCACCCCCGAGTTGCTTGCCACGTCCGCGGATGCCAGCCGTCCTTCCGGCAGAGGACCAACTGCGGGACGCCTGATTCTGGCCTTTGGCAAAGCCTTCGTCGCCAACGCCCGCGCCGGTCCGGCATTCATGCGCCTCCATCCAAAGCTGGCGGCGTGGCGGGTCGGGCTGGCCGGCTGCCTGCTCACGGCGGCGTTCGTGGCGTTGATCGGCATGCTCTTCCGGCGGCGGGGCGTACTGGAGCGCCTGGTCGCTGCGCGGACCGCCGCGCTGCAGGCCAGCGAGGCGCACCTGTCTGCCGCCCTGCGCTCGATCGGCGACGGCGTCATCTCCTGCACTGCCGACGGCACAGTCGTCAGCCTCAATGCCGTGGCCGAGGAGCTTACCGGTTGGACGACTGCGGAGGCGGGCGGGAGGGCCGTCGAGGAGGTGTTCCGCATCGTCCATGCCCAGACGCGGCAGGCCATCGCCCCCCCGGTCGGGAGGGCGCTCCGCGAGGACCGCGTCGTCGGCCTGGCCAACCACACCGTCCTGCTGGGACGCGGCGGGGACGAGCATGACATCGCGGACAGTTGCGCGCCCATCCACGACGTGGCTGGGGTTGTTGCCGGGGCCGTGCTGGTGTTTCGCGACGTGACCGAGGAACGTCGCCAGCGCGAGCGACTGCGCGCGAGCGAACTGTCCTACCGCAACCAGTTTGATCTGAGTTCAGTGGTGATGCTGTTGGTCGATCCGGCAGATGGCAGGATCCTCGACGCCAACGCCGCCGCAGTGGACTTCTATGGGTATCCGCGCGGACAGCTCATGGCGATGGCGGTCACGGACCTCAACCTTCTTCCCGCCGCCGAGGTCAGGCAGGCGATGGCCGCCATCTCGCCGGAACGGGGCCAGCGCTTTCAGTTCCAGCACCGTCTGGCTGACGGCTCCGTGCGGGAAGTGGAGGTATCATCCAGCCTCATCCAGTTTGGCGACCGCACAGTGCTGCACTCGATCGTGTTCGACACCACGGAGCGCAAGCGGACGCAGGAGGCGCTGCGCAGGAGCGATGACCAACAGCGGGCGCTGCTCGAGAATCTCCCTGTCGGCGTGCTCATCGTAGACCCCGCAAGCCGGGTGATCGAGCGAGCGAACGACTATGTGGTCGCCCTGTTCGGTGCCCCCGCCGACCGCCTGCTTGGGCGGCGTTGCCACGCACTCCTCTGCCCTGCGGACGAAGGGGCTTGCCCCGTGTGTGACCTGGGTCAGGCCGTTGACAGAATGGGCCAGGAGATGCTGCGGGCGGATGGCAGCCGCCTTCCCGTGCTGAAGACAGTGACGCGGATTGTCCTTGGCGGGCAGGAGAAACTGCTGGAGTGTCTCGTGGATGTGTCCGAACGGGTACGGGCCGAGACGGCACTCGTCGAGGTCGCCGACCGGCTGAAGCTGGCCGCCGAAGCGGGTAGCGTCGGCATCTGGGACTACGACGTCGCCGCGAACCGGCTGATCTGGGACGATCTGATGCTCCGCCTGTACGGCATCTCCCGCGAGGAGTTCGTCGGGGCCTACGACAGCTGGCTGGAGAGACTCCATCCCGACGACCGGACCCGCTGCGACATGGAGATCCAGATGGCGCTGGCCGGCGAGAAGGGGTTCAACACCGAGTTCCGCGTCGTCTGGCCCGACGGCAGTGTCCACACCATCCGGGCGCTTGCCCGGGTCCAGCGGGACCCCGCCTCGGGCCGTCCCCGGCAGGTGACCGGTACGAACTGGGACATCACCGCCCAGAAGCAGACCGAACAGGCGCTGCGCGAGAGCGAGGCCAACTTTCGGGCCTTCTTCGAGTCCGTCACCGACATGATTCTGGTCGGCACTCCCCAGGGACGGGTGCTCTTTGCCAACGCCTCCGTCACCCGGAAGCTGGGCTACAGCCAGGAGGAGTTGACGGGCATGCACATCCTCGACGTCCACCCTGCCGACTGTCGGCCGGAAGCGGAGGCGATCTTCGCCGCCATGTTCCGGGGCGAACGGGAGACGTGCCCCTTGCCGTTGGCCCGCAAGGACGGGTCGCTGCTCCCGGTCGAAACCCGAGTCTGGTTCGGACGGTGGAATGGCGCGGACTGCGTTTTTGGCCTCGCCAAGGACCTGACGGCCGAGCAAGAGGCGAAGCAGCGGTTCGAACGTCTCTTCCGCAGCAACCCGTCGCTCCTGGCGCTCTCGGTCCTGCCGGACCGCCAGTTCGCCGATGTCAACGACAGCTTCCTGAAGGCTCTCGGCTACTGCCGGGACGAGGTCCTGGGCAGGACCGCCGCCGAGCTGAACCTGTTCCCTTGCCCAGACCAGCAAGCCGCCGTGCTGGAGGAACTGAGCCGGACCGGGCGGGTTGACGACCGTGAGATGCAGGTCCGGCGCAAGGACGGCGAGTTGCTCGACGGCCTGTTCACGGGCGAGGTGATCTCCAGCCAGGGCCGACAGTATCTCCTGACGGTGATGGTCGACATCACTCGGCGCAAGGTCACCGAGCAGAAGCTCGCTTCCGAGCGGCAGATGCTGGAGAACGTCATCGAAGGCACCCATGCGGGCACGTGGGGCTGGAACATCCAGACCGGGGAGACAGTGTTCAACGAGACCTGGGCACAGATCGTCGGGCATACCCTCGCCGACCTGGCCCCGATCAGCGTCAAGACCTGGGAGTTGTTCACCCACCCCGACGACCTGAGGCGATCGGCCGACCTTCTCGAGAGGCACTTCGCGGGCGAGTTCCCCTACTATGAGTGCGAATGCCGGATGAAGCACCGGGATGGGCACTGGGTGTGGGTCCACGACCGGGGCCGGGTGATCACCTTCTCCGAAGACGGCAGACCGCTGATGATGTTCGGGACCCACACCGACATTACCGAACTCAAGCGGGCAGAGGAGAAGCTGATCGAGACCAACCAGGTGCTCGAGCAGGCCATCGCCCACGCCAGCGAGATGGCCGAACGGGCCGAAGTCGCCAATCTCGCCAAGAGCGACTTCCTCGCCAACATGAGCCACGAGATCCGCACTCCGATGAATGGCGTCATCGGGATGACCGATCTCCTGCTGGATACGGAACTCAGTGGCACGCAGCGGCGCTATGCCGAGACGGTGCGCGCCAGTGGCGAGTCGCTGCTCAGCCTGATCAACGACATCCTCGACCTGTCGAAGCTCGAAGCCGACAAGATCCAGTTTGAGGAACTTGAGTTCGACCTGCATGCCGTGCTCGACGAGACGACCGATGCCCTCGCCCTGCGCGCCTATGGCAAGGGGCTGGACTTCGTCTGTGCCACCTCGCCGGCGGTGCCGGACCTCCTGCTGGGTGACCCAGGCCGTCTGCGCCAGGTTCTCGTCAACCTGGTGGGCAACGCCGTGAAGTTCACCACCCGGGGCGACATCGTCCTGCGGACGAGCCTGGTGTCCGAGTCCGTCACGGAAGTATGCATCCGGGTCTCGGTCAGGGACAGCGGGATCGGCATTTCGGCGGAGAAGCAGGGGCTTCTGTTCGCGAAGTTCGCCCAGGCGGATGCCTCGACCACCCGCCAGTATGGTGGCACCGGCCTGGGACTGGCCATCTCCAAGCAACTGGTGGAACGGATGGGGGGAGAGATTGGGGTCGTGAGCGAGGTCGGCCAAGGTGCGGAGTTCTGGTTCACTGCGCGCCTGGGCAAGCCAGCGTGCCAACCGCAGGGCGCGGAGCGCTCCCCGCACGGCGTCTGCGGCGCGCGCGTTCTGGTCGGGGACAGGAGCGCCACTGCCTGCGAAGCGCTGTGCGACCAGCTGAAAGCCTGGGGGGCGCGGACGGAGGAAGTCCCCGACGGGACGGCGGCGGTGGCTGCGCTCCATCGTGCCCGGGATGGGGGCGATCCCTTCTGGACCGCCATTCTCGACCTGCAGATGCCGGGCATGGACGGAGCGGCTCTCGCCCTGGCCCTGGCCGCCGCTGCCGGCGGCACGCGGGAAGGCACCCGTTTGGTGCAGTTGGTTCTCCTTGGCGAGCAGAGGAGCGCCTGGCAGGTGGCACCGGTCGAGCCCGCCGCGCTCCTGACGAAGCCGGTGCGCCGGTCCGATCTTGCGGCCTGCCTGTCCGCAACATTGCCTGTCCACCCCATGGGGCACCCGGCTTCGGTTGCCGGGCATCACCCGGTTCCTGCGTCTCCCGGCGCCGCCGCCCGCATCCTGCTGGCCGAGGACAACGACACCAATCAGCAAGTGGCTGTGGGCATCCTGGAGAAGCTGGGATTGCGCGCCGACGTGGTCGGCAACGGGGCCGAAGCCGTGGCGGCTCTGGCGGCCCGTCTCTACGACCTGGTGCTGATGGACGTGCAGATGCCGGAGATGGATGGCATGGAGGCTCTCCGGCGCATCCGTGACCCGCAGTCGGCCGTGCGGAACCACGCGGTTCCCGTCATCGCCATGACGGCCCACGCCCTCCTTGGAGACCAGGAGCGCTATCTGGAAGAAGGGATGGACGACTACATCAGCAAACCGTTCTCCCTCGACACGTTGGCGGCCGTGCTCAACCGCTGGTTGCCTGAACAAGCGATGGTCGCCGGGGCTCCGTCCTCCGTGGTTGCCGGGGGCGCGGACTGCGGCGTTGTCGAAGGACTGGAATGGCCGGTGCTCGACTGCGCGAGGATGATGCAGCGCATGGGCGGCGACGAGGAACTGGCCCAGAGCGTGGTTGCCGTCTTCCTGGAGGATACGCCGCGCCAGATGGAGATCCTGCGCGAATACCTGGCGGCCACCGATCCCGAGGGGGCCGAACGGCAGGCCCATGCCATCAAGGGTGCCGCCGCCAGCGTCGGGGGCGAAGCGCTCCGCGCGGTGGCATTCGTCATGGAACGGGCCACCAGGAATGGCGACTTGGAGCTGGCCAAGGCGAGCATGCAGGACCTCGACACCCAGTTCGGCCACCTGCGGCAAAGTCTCGAACAGTGCGCGTGGGACACCGCTGGAGTGGGAGGAGAGCTCCGGAATGAGGACTAGACCCCCTGTTGCCGATTGCTATGGCCGGGTGCGCGAGGCCGACCGGCCGAGAGGCCCCGGCCCTTCCTGTCCTCCCGGCACCGACGGGCCTGCCCTGTGCCAGTCTGCCCTGGGAGCCGCACGCTCCCGGACCAGCTGCGCCGGCCGGCTCACGCGGATCAGGGCTTCGCCGATCCGCCCCATTTCTCAAGTCCATCTGTCGGCGTGCCCTGGATAGCCTTGTCTGCACCAACCGACCCATCCCCGAGGAAAAGCCCATGCGTATCCTGATTGCCGAAGACAATGCCACTGCGCGTGCTCTGTTGAGCGGGACGCTCAGGAAGAGTGGCTACGAGGTGGAGGAAACGGTCAATGGCACCGAGGCATGGCAGGCGCTGCAGCGACCCGATGCCCCCGAGCTGGCGATCCTCGACTGGATGATGCCGGAGATGAGCGGCCTGGAGGTGGTAGGCCTGGTCCGGGCACTCCCGTCGTCCCGGCCACCATACCTTATCATCCTCACGAGCAGGGATGGCAAGGCGGACACCATCGCCGGACTGGATGCCGGGGCCAACGACTATGTGGCCAAGCCGTTCGACGCCGGCGAGCTGCGTGCCCGAGTCAATGCCGGACGCCGGATCATCGAACTGCAGAGCGCCCTGGATGCCAGGGCCGAGGAACTGCGCCAGGCGCTCGACCAGGTCAAGACCCTGCGGGGGATTGTGCCAATCTGCGCCAACTGCAAGAAGATCCGCGACGACCAAGGCTACTGGAACCAGGTGGAGGTCTATGTCCGCGACCATACCGAAGCCCGGTTCACCCACGGCATCTGTCCGGAATGCATCGAGGTGCTGTATCCGGAATTGTCCGAAAAGCTATGCCCAAGGCCGGACGAGGGCAGGCAGGCCTGAGTGCACCGGAGCGCAGTCCCGCAAGCACAGCAGTCTGTAGACTGGGACGCCCCCGCTTCGGAGCCGCGGGCGGGAGGCAGCTCCCGCAGTGTGCCGCTTCGCCACCCGGTGGCGGCCTGTCCGGACTCGGTGTTGCGGTTGTGCTCGTTTCTGCGGGCCGGGCTCAGAGCTCCCTTCCCATTGTCTCGCCCGCACGCTCGAACTCGGCAGCAAGATTCGCCAGGTTCCGGCCAACGAAGCTCATGTCGCCGACCTTCGCCGCTTTCTCCATCTCGTTGGCCACTGCGCATAGCGCTTCGGCCCCCGCGTCCATGGCTGC
>JABGQJ010000414.1 GCA_018648945.1 Victivallales bacterium | reverse complement strand
AGCGCGGCGATATGCGAACTGGGGCGCCCAACTCAGAGCCCCACGACCTGAAGCGTGCTACTTCGGAACGCGCAATTACCTCTTCTACGGGCTGGCCGCCGAGACACTCCGCATCCGCCTGGGCCTGTCGGACCGCGTAGACTACATCGATCGTGTCATTGAAGAGGAACGGCAGTGGTGGACCGACCACGGCATGTACCGAGATCCGGGCGACCCGGCAACGTACGACCTCACGGTTCGCCAGTGCCTGGCGTATCCGCTGCATGAGCTCCGGCCCCTCACTGCGGAGGCAATCGAGCAGCTCTCTGCCCAGGGCCGGGTCATGGTCCACATTTCTGGCGAACGTGGCAGCGTCGAAGAGCTCCTGCGAGGCCGGTGGCGGGTCTGGCGACGCGGGTTCCGTGTTGTCGCCTTCCTCGAGGATGGCCAGGAGTTCGGCTTGGCGGATGGGCTTCGACACGTACCCATCCATGCCTGCCTCCAGACAGCGCTCGCGGTCCCCCTGCATGGCGTGTGCAGTCATGGCGACGATCCGGACATGCTGGTCGGAATGGGTCTCGTGCTCGCGGATGGCGGCGGTTGCCTCCAGTCCGTTCATCTGCGGCATCTGCATGTCCATGAGCACCGCGTCGAACGTGCTTGTGGTGGCCTGTTCAAAAGCCTCGCGCCCGTCTTCGACGAGCACGGGTTCGTGCCCGCGCCTGGTGAGGATTGCCTGCACCAGACGCCGGTTTGCAGGGCGGTCCTCGGCCACCAGAATGCGGAGGGGGCGAGGGGGCCGCGGCGGCAATCCCGCGAGTGAGGGAGCCTGGGCGACGCGATGCATCTTCTTCTCCCCCATCGCGTCGTGTATGGCGTCAAGCAACTCGGATTGCTTGGCGGGCTTGACCAAACAGCGGGACACCTTCAGCCGATGCTGATCCACCCGTGGCAGGGCATCGTTCGCGGAGGATAGGATGAGTATTCGCTGATCCGCGAATTCGGGCATCGTTCTGAGTTTCTCCACGAGCTCGACGCCGTTCATTCCCGGCATGATCGCGTCCAGCAGAAGCAGCGCGAAGTCCTCGCCGATTGCGTGTCGGCGTTCGAGTTCTTCCAGGGCGGCGGCCGCGCTCGGCACGAGGGCCGGTCGCATGCGCCAGTTGGTGAGCATCTCTTCAAGGATGCGGCGGTTTGTTTCGTTGTCGTCCACTACCAGGACTCGTAGGCCAGACACGTCCTCGATCCTGGGCGGCGTCGGCGCTTCCCGGCGGCCGAAGCGGGCGGTGAAGTAGAAGCGGCTGCCCTTGCCCTCCTCGCTCTCGACCCACATGTGTCCACCCATGAGGAGGACAAGCTTCACCGAAATACTCAGTCCCAGGCCGGTGCCGCCATAGCGTCGGGTCATGGAATTGTCCGCTTGTGAGAAGGACTCGAAGATATGCTTCTGCTTCTCGGCGGGGATGCCGATGCCGGTGTCGCGAACCATGAATTGGAGTTCGCATTCGTCGTCACTCACCCGCAGAGCCTCGATTCCCAGGAGCACTTCCCCGGCCTCCGTGAACTTGAGGGAGTTGCCGATGAGATTGACCAGCACCTGCCGCAGGCGTCCCGGGTCCCCCGAGAGGGACTCAGGCACATCGGGGTGTACGTGACAGGCCAGTTCCAGCCCCTTCTGGGCGGCGCGGAGACTGAGTGCATGCATGGTGTCACCTACGCAGTCGCGCAACTGGATGGGGACCTCCTCCAGTTCCAGCCGCCCGGCCTCGATCTTGGAGAAATCGAGGACGTCATTGAGGATCTGCAGCAGGGAGTTGGCAGACAGATCGACGGTCTGCAGGAACCCGCGTTGCTCGCTCGTGAGATCGGTGCTGAGGGCCAGTTCGGTCATTCCCATGATGGCATTCATCGGGGTCCGGATCTCATGGCTCATGTTGGCGAGGAACTCGCTCTTGGCGAGGTTGGCAGCCTCGGCGGCCTCCTTGGCGACTCGCAGCTGGCGCTGCGACTCGGACAGCTCCGCATTGATGACCCGGAGGGCTTCTGCCTTCTTCTGCAGTCTCTCCTCCGCCTGGCGGCGTTCGGCGACTTCGCGGTCGAGTTCGTCTCGCGACGCCGTGATTCTCCTGAGATTGCCGACCATGGCATCGAAGGCCCTGGACAGGGCACCAATCTCATCCTTGGCATCGGTGCCGACTCGGTGCTCGAAGTCTCCCTGGCCGATCTGCTCGGTCCCCTGCTCGAGGTCGCCGAGGCGCGTACTTATCGAGCGCGCCGTCAACCCACCAATGATGAGCCCAAGGGCCGCCACGCCCGCCGCCGACCACAGGATGCGCTGGCTGAGGGCAGTTACTGGGGCAAAGACACTCCTGGCATCGTGTTCCAGGATCAGCACCCAGCCCAGCCCGGGGAAGTCCCGGTAACCGGTGGAGCGGGCGTAGGCGCTGAGGTACCCCGGCCCGTTGCCATCCTCCCGCAGGTACGCATCACTGATCTGGTCCCCCGCTGGGAGAAGGTGACTCATGTCCTGGAAGCTACTGCCCCCCTGGGAGGAGTAGATCGTCTGGCCTTGGGCATTGAGCAGGTAGAGTGCGTTGGTCCGGTACTCCGCAAAGCGCCCAGCGTTCTGTGACTCCTTCAGTACGCTGATGATCTCGTCGAGGCTGATGACGACCTTCATCACCCCGAGGAACTCCCCCTTGGGGCCATCCACGCGGATCGCGAGGTCTGTGGAATACAGCTTGGCACTTTCGTCGTATGCCGCATCGGTTACGGCGGTGCCCGCGTCGCAACAGCGTCGCCACCACGCCTCGTCGTCTTGTCGGTAGTCGCTCGTGCGCCCCGATTGCGCCACGTTGGCCCCGTAACGATTGGCAACGAAGATCTCCCCGACCATGCGGAAGCCATGGCGGTCATTGTAGAAACTGAGGATCTTCCTGAACTCCTTCGACAGGTCGTTGGCGAGGAGCGAGTCCATCAGTGGGGACGTGCGGTCGGCCGCCGTGGCGATCCACTCGGCATCGGCCTTGTCAATGTGCCGCTGGACATCCGGCATCGCTTCGAACGCATCGTTGGAGCGGGTGAGCGCGTCCTGTAAGCTGGCTGTTTGGGCGTAGGCGTGGAAGGCCTCAAGCCGGCCATGCAGATCCCTGTCCATCTCGTCAACCATCGCTTCCGCAATGGTGGCAGCAGCGGCGCCGATGCGTTGCTCCAGGGCCTTCCGGCTCGCGTTCACGGCCAGGTAGCCCGACATGACAACCAGGCCCGCCAACACAGCGAACGCCAGGATGAGTTTCTGCCCGAGGTTCATCGGGTACCTCCAAGGCACCAGACACGAGTTTGCCACCCAAAGTGGCATGGAGTCTGTGAGGAATGTCCCAGGGATGAGACAGGGGGGGAGAGGCACGGTGGACCGTTACGCTATCACCGAATGCGTGTGCTGCCAAGCAGCGTTGCGCATTGGCAGTTCGGTGGCTCTCTCGGCAGACACTCGGACAAAAGTTGCCGGGCAGGCATGTTCGCTTGCCGGGTGTCCCGTATAGTATGGTCCTGACCCACGGCGTGGTAATGTGCCGTGTGACCCGAATGCAGGCTATGACGAGGACACAGAGACATGATGATCGCAGATCAGGCCACGGTGCTCTTCCAAGGTGACAGCATTACCGATGCAGGGCGTTCCCGAGACAATGACGCTGCTCTTGGCAGCGGCTACGCCAATGTGGTCGCAGCATGGTTCGGGGCCATGCATCCTGGCAGGCGCGTGCTCTTCCTCAATCGCGGGATTGGCGGCAATCGGGCGGCGGACATGCGCGCCCGTTGGGATGCGGATTGCATTGATCTGAAGCCCGATGTGGTCTCCATCATGATCGGGATCAACGATACCTGGCGTGCCTTTGACCGGAACGATCCCACGAGCGCCGCTGCGTATGCCGAGGACTACCGGCATATTTTGGCGCGGACGCGGGATGAACTGGGAGCGCAAATCGTGGTCATCGAGCCCTTCGTGCTACCGCATCCCGAGGATCGCAAGCAATGGCGAGTGGACCTGGACCCGAAGATTCAGGTGGCCCGGGAACTGGCGCGGGAGTTTGGCGCGGTGTATATCCCACTGGATGGGTTGCTGGCGGCAGCGTGCGTGGAGGCCCCGTCGGCCTTCTGGGCTGCCGACGGGGTACACCCTAGTCAGTGCGGACACGCGTTCATTGCGCGGACCTGGCTCCAGGCCGTGGGTGCGATGCAGTAAGGAGTCTGGATGGCACAGTCCTGCAGCAATGGGATCTGGGATCCCGAGAGGATCACCGCTTTGCTCGCGCGTTGTGGGCGCTATGCCCTGGAGCGTTGGCGCGAGGAAGACTGGCGGCTCAAGAGCGATGGTAGCTTGGTCACGGACGTGGACGAGGCGTTGGAGCGGGAACTGACTGCTGAACTGGAGTGCGTGGCGGACGGGATCCATGTGATCGGCGAGGAGACCGTGGCCTGCCAGGACGAGGCGTACATCAGCCAGGCCATGGCAGGAAGGGCCTATGTTGTGGACCCCATCGACGGCACGGCTCCCTTCGCCCATGGCATTGGTTATTGGGGCACCTCCATCGGGCTCATGGAGGGCGGACGGCTGACTCACGGCGGCATCGTCTTGCCTGCTCAGAAGGAGCTCTTCGTGACTGACGGAGACCGGGTCCTGTGGACGGACTGCCTGGATCTGGCATCTGGGGAACCGGCGGAACTGCGCGTTCTGGAGCCTTGTTTCACACCTTGTGAGGCTGGGCGGATGGTTGGTCTGGGACAACGCTTTGTGCGGACCGCTCCCTTCCCCTGGCCGAACCCGACCCTGGTCACGGGGTGTGCGATCCAGGGGCTGGCCTATCTTATGCTCGGCCGGTTGTCCGCCTATGTCGGGTACATGAAGCTCTGGGATCTGGCCGCCGTGTTGCCGATGCTTCTTCGTTGCGGTGTGGAGGTCCGGCTGGTGGATGGCACGCCGGTGACCGCAAGCGTGGTTTCGGAGGTCTTTGATCTTGTCGCTGGCTCCCCGACCCGCTGGGCTTTGCAGGACGAGTGTGTATTTGGGCCACCCAGTGCCTTCCAGAGTCTCTATCCGGTCGTGTGCGCGCGCTTGCGGGGGGAACGATGATGCGGTGGCGCTGGTACCTCCTGCCCGTACTCCTTGCTTTCCTGGCCGCTGGCTGTGGCGGCAGTCGGGACCGGGGGAAGGGCGTTCTCTTCTTCCGGCGGGGGAAGAAACTTGTCATGAAGAAGGACTACGAGGGTGCCCGCGCCGCGTTCGAGGAATGCTTGCGGCGACAGCCCGACTATGCCCAGGCGCATCTGGAATTGGGCATGCTCAGCGAAGAGCCGTTCCAAGATCCCTGGGCTGCCGCGCGGCACTACCGGGAGTTCGTCCGGCTATCTCCCGAGCACGCCGACCGACCGACTGTGAAGCGCTGGCTGGCTCGCGCCGAGGAGCGACTGTTGGTGGACCTGGCCGAACGCTATCCGGGCACGGTCGTCGATGCGGACGTGCCCAAGCTTTGTGCGGAGCGGGACGACTTGTTGCTCAGATTGCGGCGCGCGGCAGTTCTGTATGCGACGCTACGCGACGAGCGGGACGCGCTGACGAGTCGCCTGGCTGAGGCGGAGAGGAAGCGTGTGGCCGCCCTCCGGGAACGGTTTAACGATGACACCACGGCCGTGCCCGACGAGGTGGTTGGGGGCGGCCCCAAGACGCCTCCCCGAGCTCCGGTCGAAGCCAAGCGCCCCGTTAGACCGGTTCCGACCCACACCATCGTGAACGGCGACACGCTCGCGGCGATCTCCCGGCAGTACTACGGTTCCATTCGCCACTGGCCGAAGCTGCAAGCCTACAACCGTGACCTCCTGCGGGGGGGGACAGTCCTGGTCATTGGGAAGACCATCCGTATACCACCACTGACGGAACTGACGAAGCCACTTGTGCCGCGCGCCGGGGAACCGAAGAAATGAGCGACGAACCCACAATGCCTGTGCCCTCCACGGATGACGATGAACAGGGGCCGCGAATCCGCCCCGACTCACCGGAGCAGTTCGTGCGGGCTGAGAACCACGCCCTGCACCTTGGTGCCGTGGCCGAAGACTGGCGTGAACTCATTCGGCGTCGGGCCGAACTGCGGCTGGCTCTGCAGACGGCTGCGACGGAAGGCGAGGGGGAACAGAAGAGCCTGGCCGCGAGCGTGCAGGCGTTGCGCGACTCTCTGGTGCGAGTGCCCGAGGACGAATCGACCCCAGTGCCGGATGCTGCTGCGGTGCGCGATCTGCGGCAGCGACTGCATGAGGCAGGCATTCAGTTGGCTCTCTTCGAACGGCGTCGGGGGCAGGGGAGGCAGCGGGAGAGGGCGTGGCAATCGCTCTCGTTCGGGGAGTTGTGTCGGCTGGGTTTCGCTTTCTTCCTGCCGCTGATCGTGGCCCTGCTGGTGGCTGCGGGGATCGTCGCGGTGGGACTCGAACGCGCGTTGGGTATGCCATAGAGGACATGTGCGGATGGCGCTTGGGCGGACAACGGCGAAGAAACGGGATCGGCGCAAACTTGCGGCGTATCTCGGAGCTGGCACGGCCCATCGCTTCCGCCGGAAGGGCAAGATCACCGTCGGCCAGGCCCACTGGCGTACCCGGATGTTTGTGCTCGCCGTTCTGCTGTCGCTCCTCTGCGTCTGGGGTCTCTGGCGAGAGTTTTTCTAGGAGTGGTGGGGCATGCTCCGTGCCGTGAATACTGCGGACCGCGGAACGCAGAACGGCGCCCGCAGGTTGTGCGGGCGCCGTAGCGAGAAGGGGTCGTGTGGCCCGTCGGCGCTAGCGTCTACGCGGACATTGCTGAGGTGATTTCGTAGCATGCTCTTGCGGCGCAGCTTCTTGCGTGCAATTTTGGCTGAAATATGTAG
>JABGQJ010000413.1 GCA_018648945.1 Victivallales bacterium | reverse complement strand
CAACGAGAAGTCCCTCAACAACATCTGGGAAAAATTCGACCAGCACCGGCAGGACAGGGAGATCCACCATGCGTAAGCACACCATCCGCCTCGCCATCCTCGTCGCCCTCGAGCGCGCCCCCTTCCCCATGTCCGTCGACCAGCTCGCCGAAGACCTCGGCATCCAGGCCGCCGGCGTCTCCCGCGCCGAACTCCTCGACGAGCTCCCCGGCCTCTGCGACCACGGCCACGTCCTCGACATCCTCCGCACCTCCGCCCCCCTCCAGTCCCTCCGCATCACCGCCCCCGGCCGCGACCAAGTCAAGCGCGACGCCGAACTCTCCCCCTACATCTACGGCAACCAGGCACTGTAGCAGATGCCCCTCCCCACCCCATATTTCCAGACCCCCGACGGCGCGATCACCCTCTACCACGGCGACTGCCGGGAAGTGATGGAAGATCTGGGCCCTGGCATCTGCGACATGGTCTTTACTGACCCCCCATACGGGCACAACAACAACAACGGCGACCTAATCCATCGGCGGGAAGAGGCACTCGGGAAAGGCAAGGTCACGCAGAAAGATGCCCGCCCAATCGCCAACGACGGCCCCGAGGCGACCCCCATCTTTGCCGCCTCGCTTCCGCTCATGTACAGCGCGCTAAACAAGGTTGGCTGCTGCTGCTGCTGCTGCTGCTGCGGCGGCGGCGGTCCGGACCCGATGTTTGCCCGCTGGTCCCTTCTGATGGATGCCGTCTTCTCGTTCAAACAACAAGTGGTTTGGGACAAGGGCCCCATGGGAATGGGCTGGCACTACCGTCGCAGCTATGAGACCATCCTGGTCGGGCAGAAGGGGAAGCCGTGCAAGTGGCACGACGATTCCCACCGCATAGAGAATATCATCCGCCCCGGCCAGTACGGCATCCGAAAGATAATCCCGTCGAAGAATGAACACCCGACGCCGAAGCCGGTGGCACTGCCGCAGCTGTTCATCGGGTTGCATACCCTACCAGGTGAGACCGTTCTCGATCCATTTATGGGGCGCGCCCCCACTGGTGTTGCTGCTATGAGGACCGGTCGCCGATACATCGGTATCGAGATCGAGGAACACTGGTGTGAGCAGTCGGCCCTCCGCCTGCAGCAGGAGGCCCCCGCCTAATGGCACCCCGCAACAACATCTCGCAGCACTACCCCCGCGCGGCCAAGCTACAGCTCGTCCGCTGGCGCGAGATCGACGGCATTCCCCAGACCAAGATCCTCGACCGCGCCCACCAGCGCTGGCCCGAGCTCCCCCGGATCCACAACTCCACCTGGCGCTCCTGGGCCCCCACCGCCGAATACCTCGGCATCCGCTCCATGGTCTGCGAAGAGCAGGCCGAGCGCGAGCAGATGAGCGACCTCTTCCAGGCCGCCGGCGGCGAAGAAGCCCTCTCCGACGTCACCACCGCCGCCTCCTACTCCCTCGCCGCCCGCGCTATGAAGCTCGCCAAAGGCGCCGACGACGCCGCCGAGATCCGCAAGCTCATGGCCGCCATCAAGGATGCCCGCGCCGTCGCCGCCGAAGAAACCCGCGAGCAATACGAAGAGCGGATCCAAGCCATCGAGCAAGAGCACACCGCAGCCATGGCCGAGAAGGAAGCCCAGATCGCCCAGCTCCGCGACGCCCTGGAAGAGAAGACCGGCAACCGCGAACTCGACCTCAGCAAAGTCGCCGACGAAATGGACCGCATCCTCGAATGACCAAAGCCCGCGCCAAACCAAAAGCGATGCAGGCCAGGAAGTACTTTCTGCCCTACCAGTGGGCGTGGATCACCGACGAATCCCAGATGAAGATCTATCCCAAGGCCCGCCGCAGCGGCGTCACCTATGGGACCAGCTACCGCTGCGTCACCAAGTGCCTGCGCCAGTCGCAGGGCACCGACTTTGTGCAGTGGGTCTCCTCCCGCGACCAGGGCCTCGCCCGCGAATTCGTCGCCGTCTATGTGAAGCGCTGGTGCAAAGTCGCCAACGTCATCGCCAAGGGCATCGAAGATCTGGACGTGATCGATATGGACAAGGACGTCCGCGCCTTCCAGGTCACCTTCCCCAACGGCGCCCGGATTGTTTCCCTCTCCAGCAACCCCAATGCCTTCGCCGGCAAGGGCGGGGACATCCTCCTCGACGAGGCCGATCTGCACCAGGACGCCGGCGTCCTCATCGACATGGCCCTGCCCTGCATCGACTGGGGCGGCCAGATCGAGATTGTCTCCGCCTACGCCGCCGACGGCTCCAGCGAGACCCCCTACGCCATCCTCGTAGACGAGATCAAGACCGGCGGCAACCCAGCCGGCTGGTCCCTCCACGAGACCACCATTGTCGACGCCGTAAACCAGGGCCTAGTCGAGAAGATCAACGAAGCCCGGGCCAAGCGCAAGCCCGAGCCCCTGCCCCCGCAGAGCCGCGAAGCATTCCTCGCCGCCCAGCGCGCCAAGTGCCGCACCGAGGACGCCTGGCTCTCCCAGTACATGTGCGTCCCCTGCAACTCCGCCGGGCGCAAGGCGATCTCCCTCACCGATCTCAACGCCGCCAAGGACGACTACGGCATCATCCGCGCCCACCTCGTCGGCGACGCCAAGCAAGGCGACCGCATCGATCCCTGCGTCCAGCGCCTGCTCGATCGCAACATCTGGGCCGAGCTCGCCGCCGAATTCGGCACCACCGGCTACACCTTCGGCTACGACGTCGCCCGCTCCGCAGCTGGCGACCTCGCCTCCATCTGGGTGGACCACATCGAAGGCACCGCGCAAACCCCCGAGGGGGTCACCTCCCGCCTCATCGCCCTCGTCACCTTCAAGGGCTGCAAATTCAACTCCATGGAAGACATCATCAACCAGGGCTACCGCAACCTGCAGCTCTGGGGCGTCGGCGATTCCACCGGCGCCGGCATGCAGACCTGCGAGAACCTCGCCGACCTGCACAACAGCCCCCTCCGCCCCGACGTCCTCCGCTTCGAGCCCGCAAACTTCGCCTCCCTCAAAGGCACCCTCGGCACCCTCCTCGTCGAAGCCTTCGAGAAGGGCACCCAGCTCATCCCCACCGAGCACCGCGACATCGCCGCCGACCTCCTTTGCATCGAGAAGGCCCTCACCGTCGGCAAGCGCATGACCTTCACCGAGACCGCCAACCGCCTCCTCCCAGACTCCCATGCCGATATCGCCTGGTCCGCCGCCATGTCCCGCCGCGCCCGCCAGAACTACCTCGCCCACGGCACCGGCAAGCCAGAAGGAATCCTCATCGGCAGGGCAGGGGACGCCCAGCGCCACCGCGACTCCTTCCACACCCCCGACCATTCCGACGACTACGCCCCAGCGCCTAAGGAGTTCGCATACTAATGCCAGCCACGAATTCCACGAAACCCACAAAGGAGAAGAGAAGGCTAGCTGACACCATGTCCACCAGGACCGTGAGGCCGTTGTATGAGCGCCTCGCCCCTCCCCCCTCTTCCCCCCTTAGTGGAATTCGTGAAATTCGTGGCTCCTCTTCCCGCGCCCCAGGCGCTCCCAAATTGGACGTTGGATGTTCGATGTTCGATGTTCGACGTTCCCTCCCGGAGTCTTCCTCCTAATGATCTACGATCCCCAAGGCAACGAACTCCCCGACGTCACCGTCACCCAGCCCGCCCCCGGCAGCCAGATCCAGTGGGAATCCTCCGACCGCGCCAGCACCGACGTCTCCCGCGCGCTCACCCCCGCCAAGGTCGATTCCATTCTCAGATCTGCGAATGGCGGCAGCACCGAACAGCAATCCTCCCTCTCCATCGAGCTCGAGGAAAAGTCCTGGGACATCTTCCAGGCCATCCAGACCCGCCGCCTCGCCGTCTCCGGCCAGCAGTGGGAGATCCTCCCCCCCACCGGCGACGAGACCCCCCGCGCCAAGGAGATCGCCGAAGAGACCGAGGCCATGCTCCGGGCCACCCCCGCCTACGGCGACCAGTTCAGCACCTTCATGGAGTGCTTCTTCTTCGACCTCCAGTCCGCCCTCCTCCCCGGCTTCGCCATCTCCGAACTCGTCTGGGGAAAAGACGGTGGCGACCAGCTCTACGGCTGCCAATTCATCGAGCAGCGCCACTTCACCTTCGCCGACTCCCAGTCCCCCCTGCTCGTCACCACCGATCACCCCAGCGGCATCGAGCTCGAGCCCGGCAAATTCATCAAGCACTACCACCGCGCCCGCGCCGGCGCCCGCTGTCGCGGCGGCATCATCCGCCCCCTCGCCTGGCTCCACTGCTTCGCCGTGAACGGCATCAAATGGCTCATGACCCACATCGAGCGCTACGGCATGCCCTTCCTCGTCGCCAAAGTCGGCAGCGAATCCTACAAGACCGAGCGCCAGAAACTCGCCAGCCTGGTCCAGAACTTCGGCCCCGCCGGCGGTGGCGTCTTCACCGACGCCGTCGAACTGGAAATGTTGCAGGCCGCCAACGTCACCGGCGATGTGTACTTCAAACTCCTCGAATACTCCGGCGACGCGATCACCAAGGTCGTCCTCGGCCAGACCGCATCCTCCGGCGACTCCGCCGGCATGTCCAACGGCGACGCCCAGTCCCAAGTCCGCCAGGACATCCTCGAGGCCGACTGTGCCGGACTCGAGAACACCGCCGACCAAGTCATCCGTCCCCGCACCGGCTGGAAATACGGTCCCGACGCCCCCGTCCCCCGCCTCCACATCAAATGCGAACCCCCCGAAGACCTCGTCGCCAAGGCCACCACCGCCAAGACCCTCAACGAAGCCGGCCTCGAATGGGACGCCGACGAAGCCTCCGAAGTCTTCGGCATGAAACTGACCCGCCGCCCCCCTGGGAGCGCGGGCGTCCCGCCCGCATCTTCCCCTTCCCTCCTCTCCGCCGAAGGCTCCCCATTCGATGTTCGACGTTCGATGTTCGATGTTCGACGTTCGGATCCTTCCTCCCCCTCCCTCTTCGAGGCCGACATCCAGGCCTCCCAAGACAACGCCGCCGCCATCCTCTCCCGCTACCTCCGCACCAACGGCAACCGCGAATGGTTCGGGCATCTCCAGGGCCTCATCGAGATCGTCACCAACGCCCCCGACGAGGCCGCCTTCCGCGAGCAGGCCCTGGCCTTGGCCGCCGATCTCCCCGCCCTCGCCGACGAAATGGATTCCACGGTCTTCGAGGGCATGCTCGACTTGCTCCTCGCCACCGAGACCGCAAACGGGCAGGCCGCGCGCGCGGCAGAACTGAGGGACAAGGAATGAAGACCACACTGGACCAACTGAAAGTGAAACTCCGGCGAGACAGGGAACAGCGGATCCGTCCGTTTGTCCCCACGGAACTTGGCTCCCGCTTCGGCGACATCCTCTTCATCCACCCAGAGACCCTGGCCCGCGCGGCCAAGGTCATGGACATCGGTAGGGTGGTGTCATGAGCAACACCAACCGGAAGATGAAGCGCAACCAGGACCGCCTCCGCGCCAAGGCCGAAGAGCAAGCCCGGAACCAGTTCCTCACCATCATGCTCGGCATGCGCCGGGGCCCCCTCGCCGCCAGGATCAAGATGGCCAAGCTCCTCATCTGCGGCTACCCCAGCCCCCGCAAAACCATCCGCGAACGCCTCTGGAACCTCTTCTGCAACGCCTTCGCCATCCTCTGCTTCACCTCCCCATTCCTCCTCCTCGGCCTCCTCATCCGGAGGGCGATGGGATGAGCGCCCGCACCAGGATCATGAAGAAGATCGTCACCATCGAGCAGGCCGTGTCCCACACCTGCGGCGAGATCGTCGCCCTCACCAACGGCTGCTTCGATCTCCTCCACCCCGGCCACATCCTGGCCCTGTCCAAGATGCGCCTGCCCGGCTTCCCCGTCGTCGTCCTGCTAAACTCCGACGCCTCCGTCGCCGCCCTCAAGCCCGGCCGCCCGATCGTCAACATGAACCAGCGCGCCGTCATGCTCGCCGCCCTCGAGTTCGTGGACTGGGTCGTCGTCTTCGACGGCCCCGACTGCGCCGACGAGATCCGCCAGTTCCCGAAGTGCATCTACTACAAAGGCGAGGAATACCAGAACAACCAGAACCCCGCCGAAGCCCAGGCCCTCGCCGACATCACCGCCACGATCATGTGGCAGCCCCGCGTCGGCCACTGGTCCACCTCCTCCCTCATCGCCCGCTGCGCCAAGGCCTACATGGCCGAGGAGGGGATCTAGTGACCACGGACCACACGGAAAGCACGGAAGGGGAGGCAAGAGCAATGAAGATTGATACCAGCGACCCGCGACGGCTCCGCAGTCCCGTGATCGACCGGGCTACATGGAAGGCCACCACTTGGCTCGGGTCGGGCGCGCACAAACCTGCCGGGTACGTGTTGCTTGGCCATCGCGTCCGCGCCTACCTAGCCGAGGAGGAACTCTAGTGTTCCTCCCCTCCCCATTTGCCGCGCCGCAGGCGCTCCCCCATTCGATGTTCGATGTTCGATGTTCGATGTTCGACGTTCGCATCTAAGGCCCCTCCCTCCCCATGCCTCCCCTCCGCACATACCAACAAGCCCAGACCTGGCTCGCCGGACGCACCAACGTCCCCACCGTGCTCGGCTCCCGTGCGCTCGCCCTCTCCCCCGACTTCCCCGCCTCCGCCAAAGCCCATTCCTTCTACTCCGCCAAAGTATCCGAAGGCCACATCCTCGACGCCCTCCGCGACAAGATCACCAAGCTCACCACCGGCGAGATCAACCTCGCCACCGCCCGCATGGAATTGAAAACTTTCCTCGCCACCCAGGGCGTGCCCCTAGACGACATCGGCTGGACCGGGACACCCCCCCCGGGCGTCACCGAAGAAGCCTGGAAAGCCCACAAGGACATCACCAACCGCGGCTCCACCCGCCGGCTAGACCTCATCCTCCGCCAGAACGCCGCCATGGCCCACGCCGTCGGCCGCCGCG
>JABGQJ010000412.1 GCA_018648945.1 Victivallales bacterium | reverse complement strand
CGGCGGCTGCCTCAACTGTGGTCGTATCGCCCGTTGGCTCCGGCTCAGTTGTATCGTGTTCGCGCTGGTTCACGTGGACTCCATGTCGCAGTGAGTGTCTCGCTGTGTCCCAACACCCCAACCCCGTGTTCAGAATGTGCAGCTACTCATGAACGGGCTCTGTCCTGCTAGTCAATCCCCAACGGGCCGATTCTGTACAAGTGCACGCCCCATCCCTCAAAATCGTCTTCGAACACTCCGTTTGTGACTGATATCGTGCGTTTCTCCCCCAGGACTTCTGCTTTGGCATTTCCTGCATTCACGAGCGTGAACCTGCCTCGAGTTGGCTGGCCCTTCATATTCACAGAGAGCACATACAGTGCATCTCCCTTCCGCTTGACCACCATATCGACTCTGTCAGCATCAGGTGCCGTTGTAACCCGGGCGGCCTCGCGAAGGGAGGGGCTGTTGATGACCGGTGCCAGCTGGGTCACCTGGGCATTGATCTCCTTGACGGCCCGAGCCGTCTGGGCATCGGCCAGGAGTCCGGCCTCGATGAAACGTGGCTTCCAGGTATGGCAGAAGTAGATGAGTCCCTTGGCTCCATGAATGATGGCCATCCACACTTCACACTTGATTTGATGGGGCGTTGCCTTGGTGGTTGGGTGCTGGATCTGGGTGCACTCGATACATGTCCACACTGGTTTGCTCGGCCCAGCCCATTCACGCAGACGATCCACGCCCTGAGGGACAAACCAAAGATTCTGCTTGACCGCCGAGTTCCTGTGGCAGGCAGGATAGATGTCAAATGAGACCACATCACAGCCCTTTATGTACTCGGGATAGTCTTCGAGTCTGCCTCTTCTCTCGCCGCGCCCGATGTAGTCCTTCCACGCCACGCCCTGACCGAGGTTCATGAGCACGGGTCGGCGCGGATCAGTCGCCTTGATCTGTTTGTAGTCGTTGACAATCCACTGGGGAGGCACCGGCGGACCGTATCCCTTGTAGGGCTTGGAGTCCAGATTCAGTTTCTGGTAGATCTCCGGCCAGGCCTGCTTGATTCGTCCCTTGTCCTCTTTCCAGTACCCCTTGAATCGCTGCGCATTGTCTGGCTCGTCTCCATGCATCCAGGCCACAATGAGGGGCTCGTCAAGATGCTTCTTGGCCCATTCGTTCTGGCTGCAGACCACTGGCATCTTGTACTTCCTCAACGTGTCGATCTGAGCCTGGGTAGGTCCCTTCCACAGGCCGACATATAGATTGATCCCGATGTCCTGGTACCGCGCGGCATTGCCGGGGTTCTGCAACCACACGGCGATCGGGAAGTAGTTCTTGTCCATTGACTGCCCATCCTTCCACGGGGCGAACGCGCCTTCTCCAGCGTTGGCCCCCGTGCTGACCACCATGAATGACACGGAGGCCATAGCGCTTGCGATCCATCTTCGTGTCTTCATTCCATGCTCCTTCACTATGCTGCGCGGAGCCGAGGCATGATGCTCGTTGGATTGAGCCGTAGGGCTGACAGGTGGGAGTTCCACGCGTTCCCGGCATCCGTGGATTATGGTAGGGTACCGCTCGGACGGGCCTCGCGCCAGAAGTTCCCGAGAGTGGGTGCCTGACAGGCCCGTTGGTTGAGGACATCGGCAACCTGCTCTCCCCATGTCCGGGCAAATCCGGGAGCGCTGGCCTGCGTTGGCTTCATCCCCTTCCCACCCGAAACCGCCCCCGCACCTGGCGGGCGAGGGGGCAAGCCGTATACTAGTTGGCAGCGAAGCACGGGCGCGATCGATTGCGCGCGCTCAGTGGTTCCGTAGGTCGGGGTCGGACGCAGGAGTGCCAGATGAACCATGTGCGCTGGAACCTAGGGATCGTCTGGGTGGTGGTCTTGGGCTGGGGCGCGGTGGCGGGGGAGTACGTGTTGCCGCTACAGGTGAACACGGGGTTCTTTGAGCGCCGCGATGCGCTGGCGACGGCGAGCCTCGACATGCGACGGTCGCTGGACATGGCGAAGGCGGTGTTGCGGGGCAAGGATGGGAAGGCGGTGCCGTTCTGGTTCGAGCCAGGCAAGGTCGGCGCCGGGAGATTGCACTGGGTCCTGGCAGGCGAAGTGGATTCGCTCCTAGACGTGTCCTTTGAGCTCCAGGCGAGCGATGGCGTGTGGCCAACCAAGCCGGTGGGCGACGAGACGGTGGCCGAGGCGGTCCGACGGGAGGCGAATCTGGTGCCCAATGGCGGCTTCGAGCAGGACGCCGAACAGAAGCACAGCACCATCTGGAAAGGCGAACGGGGCAGCGAGGGCTGGAATCTCAACGACTACGCGTGGGCAAACCGCCAGCTCCCCGACCTGAAGGCCAGTGCCCGCTTGGACGACGATCTGACAGCCGAGGGCGAGACCGCCTTGAAGTTGGTTGCCGAGGCGCGGACGGACGCCCGAGGCGCCACGCCGGAGAAGTCCGTGGTGGTGGCACCCCATGTCTATGGCCCGACCATCCCCCTGCGCCCCGACGCCAGCTACCAGCTCAGCTACCGGGTGCGCATTGCCGAGGTCACCCGACCCGGTCATATCAGTGTCAGCCTGGACTTCCTGGATGCGGATCGCAAGCGCGTCTTTCCGAAGAACTACTCGATCAATCGGTTGCAGGTTGCCTATGGCACGGCCCGCAATCTGCCCAAGGACTACCTGAACCAGTGGGTGACCGTGGCCAGATCCAAGAGGCCCCTGCCCATGGTGCGCTACGGGCGGATCGTCCTCGGCATGAGCTTCGCGGGCACCTGCCATGTGGATGCGTTCAGGGTCAAGGAAACGACTGGTGCGGAGCCGGTGACCGTCACGGTCGGCACGCTCGCGACGACGCGGAAGGAATGACTATGCTCAGCAATAGACGCGGATGGATTCGGGTTGCCCTGTGTGGGGTCGCTGCCTGCACGGTGGCCACTGCCGAGATCACCCTCTTGGATTTCGGCACCAGCGAGTCGGTGGTGGCGGAGGGCTGGACCCAGGTGACCGAAACCGATCAGTATGCGGAGGCCGATGGCCAGGGCTGGGTCGATCCGCCAGGTCTGCGGCGCCCGATCCAACGCTTCGGGCGGGACGAGAACTTCTCCGGGCAGAAGGAGTTCCTCAAGCTTGGCCCCATGTTCCGCGACCATGTGATCGCTGGTCGCAACTACCATTCCTACCCCAAGACCCCCAACACCTTCCGTCTCGATGTGGGACCAGGCAGGCACGTGGCCGCCGTGATCATGGGGGTGATGACCGAGAAACGAGCAACCACCATCAACCGCCCCCCCTTCTGGTGGCGTGACTACGTGGTCACAGCCAATGGCGAGGAGGTCGCCAACGTCACGCGCGGCGGGATTCGCGATATGCTGGCCGAACGGGGGCGCTTCTCCAAGGTGGACTTCCTGCCGGGAGAGAGCCTGTTCGACCGTGGCATCCTGGAGCACTTCCCCGTCTACGTCTTCACCTTCGAGGGACCGACGCTGGAACTGAGCATGAACAGCTTCTGCCCAGTCAATGGTCTGCTGGTAGCGCCCGAGGCCGAGGAGAAGCAACTGCGGCAGGAAGTGAAGGACCTTTACGCGGCGGAGCGGACCTTCGTTGATGGGCAGTTCCAGGAGTCTTCCGAGGTCCAGCCCTTCGCCGACAAGCTGCGAACAGCAGCACGGGGAGGCATCCTGTTCACCCGCCCGCAAGAGACCTTGGGACCATACACCCGACCTGCGGCTGAGGAGGCGGGACGCCCGGCTGGCGACTTTGTGCCTCCCGGCGAGATGGGCATCCTGCCCTTCGGGCTGCTGCCTCTGCGGGCGTTGCGGTCTGTGCAAGTCGAGGTGGGCTCGTTCAAGACCGCGGACGGCCAGACTTTGCCAGCTGGAGCCGCGACAGCGTGGCTGTCTCAGCTCGTGCCCATGCGCACGGTACAGACCGGCGAGTTCTACACGGTGCGACCGAACTATGCCTTTCCCTACCAGCCCCGCGACCTCGCGGCCAACGCAACCCGCCAGCTCTCAGTCTACGTGAATGTGCCCGAGGATGCCGCCAGCGGCGACTATTCCGGGCGCGTCACGGTGAGTAGCGCCGATCTCCCCAAGCCGCTCACGCTCGACTTAGTGGTCAAGGTACTGCCCTTCCGGATCGACCCAGCGGACATCTCCTTCGGCATGTACTGGGGCAATCCCTTCAGTACTCGGTTGCGCCACGCGTGGCAGCAGATGAAGATTCCCCATGCGCTGATGCGCGAGTTGTGCAGCGAGATCGACTTGGCGGGGTTCCAGGCCATGCGCGAGGCGGGCTTCAACACGGCGGCCTTCGGCCCTGCCCGGGTCATGAAGGTGGGCGAGAACGGCGAGGTGGAGATCCAGCAGCAGGAGTGGGAGCTGTGGTGCGACCGCATGAGCAACTACGAGAAGGTCTTCGGACGGCATCCCATGCCCGCCTACGGGATCGGCTGGGGCGGACTCGTCAGTACCTGGTCCGCGCCGGGCTTCTATGGTCGCAACGTGGACGCATGGGTGAAGAATGGCTTCACGGACAAGTCTATCCGGGACATGACTGTCCTGTGCGAGGCCTTCTACGAACAGGCTCGCAAGCTGAACTGGCCGGAGATCATCTTCTACGTGCAGGATGAGATGGCCAACCACGGGGCCAATGGGGGGCGCATGGCGACCGAGCGGGCCAGGCTCTTCCGCAAGGTGGCCGACCGAGTCGGCTTCCGCACCTGCGCCTCCATGAATGGACCGGTTGAGATTCCTGCTTTGCCCTACCTCCACATCGCGATCCCCAATGGCGCGCTCCCCGTGACCGAGGAAAATCTGGCACTGATCCAGGAGAAGGGCAGCGACCTGTGGTTCTATAACATCGGTTCGAACCGCTACAGCTACGGCTACTACCTGAATCGCACCCGCCCAAAGGGCCGCCTGCAATGGTCCTTCGGCGGCAACAGCCGGTTCGCTAACCAAGTGGCGGGCCTGCCATCCTTCAGCAGCGTGCCCTACACGGCGCACTATGATGAGAATGGCGCGGTCGCGCGGCGGCAGAACATCGAGGAGATGCGCCAGGGGATCCTCGACTACCGCTACTTCCGCACGCTTGAGCGGCTCATCGATACCCACGCCAAGGACCCGGCCCGCAAGCAGGCCGTGGCCGAAGGCAAGAAGCTGCGCGAGTTCATCCTCGGTGGCGTGAGAATCCGCAACCAGCACTCGGGCGAGGATTTCACGTCCGGTGTGTGGAGCCCGCGCACCTGTCAACGTCTGCGCTGGCGGGTAGCTCTCGCCATCCAGGCACTCGAAACGGCGAAGCGGTAGGGAGAAGAGCATGAAAACTGCACGCGCCTTCCTCCTCGCACTCCTGCCCCTGCTCGTTGTCGCCGCGCCTGCGTTGCTCAAGCAATCGGCGTGGGAGACGATCAAGCTGGTGCAAACCCCCGTGCCCCAGGATGTGGCCAGCATTCCGCTGTTGCGCGATCTGCCCAAGGACCCGCCGGACCGGGCCGAACAGATCCGCGCCAAGGGGGTGAAGTTCGCCTTCGTCACCTACCCGGACGGCGGCAAGCCGGAGCTACCCAGCACCGCCTATGTGTGCTTCACACCTACCCATCTGGTGGCCGTGCTGGAGGGGCGCCAGAGCAACGACTACGAGCTGCTCGCCCGCCCGCAGGAGAAGGAGGACGGGCATATCTGGAACGACGACAACTTCGAGATCTTCGTCGACCCCTTCCTGAGCCGGAGCGAGTACATCCACTTCATCGTCAACCCGCTTGGGGACGTCTTCGATCAGCGCTGCTACGAGAAGCGCGTGTCCGACCCCAAGGCGGCCGATCCGGCGGCGACCATCGTCCAGGTGATTCAGGAGCGGGAATATGACTCTGGCGCGAACGTCCCCGTGTTGCGGGACACCGACCAATGGGCCGCGTTGTTCCACCTGCCCTTCACGGCCTTCGGGCTCAAGGCACCGCCGCTGGGGCAAGTCTGGGGTCTGAACTTCTGCCACACCAACCGGGAGAACAAGGAGCTCAGCCAGTGGCGCGCCACGCCCGGCCGCTCCGGCTTCCACCAACCCCGTCGCTTCGGTGCTCTCCGCTTTGGCGAGGCCGTTGCCGGCTTGGAGGCGGAGGTGGACATGCCCCATTTTGGCGCCGGGCGCAACCTGCTCATCGCCACCGTGCGGAACCCGGAAGCCAAGGAGGCCAAGCTGCGCTGGCAGGTCCTCGTCACCGATGCGGCAGCAAAGGTGGTCAGTCGTGACTCCGGCACGCTCCGGGCAGCACCGGGCGAGTCGAAGCACGCGCTTGCCTTCGACGTGCCCTTCGCCCTGCGCGGACGCTGTCGGGTGGCCGTGGAGATCACCGAGAAGGGGCGCACGGTGGCCTATGTGGTCTACAACCCAAGTCTGGGCGAGCCGGTGGCTCTGGGCGTGCCCCTGACCCAGATCTACACCACCGACACTGCGGTCGAAGGCACCCTACGCCTCAATCTGGGCGGCGGCGAACTGGGCGAGAAGGGCAAGGCGGTCACGCTCGAACTGGGCGGCATGAAACAGCGGCGGCGGGTCCGCTTCGCCAAGCCCGAGGGCAATGTGCTACGCTTCCAGGTGGACACCCAAGGTCTGCCCCCCGGCGAGTACGTGCTGCGCGCGGTCTACGGTCACCGCAAGTCCTGCGAACAGCCCCTGACCATCATCGCCGCCCCGTTCGCGTTCTAGCACGGGCTCTCCCTCCCCTCTCCAGAATGTGGGAGGCGCACCGTGTGCGGCGATCTTCCCGTGTTTCAGATCGTTGCGGCACACCGTGCCCCTCTCACGCCCCTACTGAGGCATGACGGCCTTCCCGGTCCGCACCAGTTCGGCGATGTGAGACCGGGCCCGGCCCAGCTCGTCGGGGGTGAGACGCTTCGAGAGCACGCGGGGAGGGACGAGATGGGTGATGAAGCCCACATACTCCAGCCGCGTCATCTGGGAGGCGGGATG
>JABGQJ010000411.1 GCA_018648945.1 Victivallales bacterium | reverse complement strand
CACACCTGTCCCCGACTGCTGGTTGGCGCGTCAGCGGCGGCGCGGGGCTGGCCCCGCTTCCGGACTCCACCCGTGACTGAGGCATTACCCGGACGGCTTGGCCGGTTTGGCGGTTTGGCTTGCTCCGTGTATTGTGCCGGGCCAAGCCAGCGTGGCTGGCAACCGGGTCGTGTCATCATTTCTGCTGGAAAGGCTCCATGCGCATCGCCATTGTCTGTGGGATCTACCCGCCCGAGGGGGGCGGGGGTATTGAGACCTACACCCGTGACCTGACCGAAGCCTTGGCCAAAGCGGGGCATGCGCCGGTCATTCTGTCCCGAACGGAGGGCGAAGAACGCTGTGAGGAGGTCGATGGCGTGACTGTCCGCCGCTACCGCATGCGAGAGCTGCCGAAGGGGGAACGGTTCCTGCCTGGCATTTGCTGGAGCCGCTTCCTGGCCCGGGAAATCGACCGCCTGCATCGGGAACAACCCCTTGATGTGGTGGAGTTCCCCAACTGGGAGGGTGTGGGCTACTGGTACGCGCGGCGACCGCCGGCACGGCGGCTGCCGGTCATCACCCGCTTGCACACGCCGTTCCTTGAGTGCCTGGAACTGGAGCCGGCACGCAAGAATCACATGGGGGCAAAGTTCACCTGCTGGCTCGAACGCCGGGCCGTCCTGGCGGCAGACCGTCTGATCTGTTCCACGCGCGCCCATGCTGGCATGATGGCGAAGGTCTACGGATTCGACCCGGCGCAGGTGCACGTCATTCCCTTGGGGACCATGCTTCCCGGCGATGAGGAGATCGCGGCCATTCCGCCGCCCGCTGCGGATGCGCCGGTTCGCGTGCTCTACGTCGGCCGCCTGGAAAGGCGCAAGGGGACCGCGACCCTGCTCGATGCCGTGCCTGGCGTGGTTTCCGAGTTCCCCAATGTCGAATTCCTGATCGCTGGCAAGGATCGACCCGAGGGCCCTGGGGGTCAGTACTTCGCGGACTACTTCCGGACCGCCTATGGCTCGTTCGCGAAGCATGTGAAGTTCCTTGGTTTCGTGCCCGAAGACGAACTACGGCGGCTCTATCAGCAGTGCGACGTGTTCGCTGTGCCCTCCAACTACGAGTCCTTTGGACTTGTCTTCCTGGAGGCCATGGCTTGGGGGAAACCGGTGATCGGCTGTCGCGCCGGCGGCATGCCGGAGGTGATTGCCGATGGGGAAACCGGCTTCCTTGCCGAGCCTGGGGACGTATCCGGCCTGGGCACCATGCTGGCCCGGCTTTGCGGTGACCGGGATCTGCGTGCCCGGCTTGGCGCGGCGGCCCGCCGCCGCGCTGTCGAGCACTTCGACCGGGCGCGCATGGCCGCGCGCATGGCCACCTTTGTCGCCGAGCTCACCCATGGTGGGTGACGAAAAGCGGCGCGTAAGGTTGCAGAACGCGGCACGATCCGTACATTGGATATATACGTCTCCAGATTCTCCCAGTTTGTACACACAGCGGGACCAAGCGCACGCATGGATGATCCTGGCACCATTTACGGCCTGGTTGTCGCGGGCTTCCTCCTTGTTTTCTTCGAGATCTTCGTGCCCGGCGGGATTCTGGGGATTATTGGCGCCCTGCTGATTGGTGCCGGGGTTGCTGCCGCGACCTTTGAGGATCCGGCCTGGGGTATGCAGTTGCTCGCCGTGTCCGCTGGGCTTGGCCTGGTTGGGCTCTACCTGTGGCTCAAGTTCTTTCCGAGGAGCCCGTTCGGCAAGAGAATGATTCTGCAGAACGATGCCAAGGACTGGCATGGCTTCGACCCGGAGCAGGAGAGCCTAGTCGGCAGTGAGGGCGTCTCGCACACGCCACTACGTCCGGCAGGCGTCGCTATCTTTGACGGCCGCAGACTGGACGTCGTGACCCGCGGCGAGCGGATTCCCGCCAATCAGCCCGTTCACGTAATCAACGTCGAAGGCAACCGCGTGGTTGTCACGGCTACCCAAGAGATCCAAGGCGAGTCCTAAGAATCGCAGTTCCTTCCCAGGTAGGACGTACACACATCTAAGGAGAGACTCAACATGACGTTGCTCATCCCCGCCGCCAACATATGGCCATTCGTCGCGATTCCGCTCGTCCTCGTCGGTCTGGTCTTCCTCTTCACGTTCTTCTACTTCCTGAACGTGTGGATTCGGGCGCTGGCCTCCAAGGCGCACGTCGGCATTCTGACCCTGATCGGGATGAAGCTGCGCCATGTGGACCCCGGGCTCATCGTCGAAGCCGTCATCCGCCTGAAGAAGGCCGGACTTTCGGAGATCGAGACCGACAGCATTGAGGCCCATCTGCTCGCAGGAGGCGACGTGCTGAACGTGGTCAACGCCCTGATCGCCGCCGACAAGGCAGGCATCCCACTGGACTTCAAGCGCGCGACCGGCATCGACCTCGCCGGACGCGACGTACTCGACGCCGTCAAGCTCTCCGTCCTACCCCGGGTCATCGATTGCCCCGATCCCGCCAAGGGCCGGAACACGATCGACGCCGTGGCCAAGGATGGTATTCAGTTGCGGGCCAAGGCCCGGGTCACCGTCCGCGCCAACCTGGAGCGCCTCGTCGGTGGCGCCACCGAGGAGACGATCATCGCCCGTGTCGGCGAAGGCATTGTGACCACCATCGGTTCGGCCGCAAGCTACGCCACCGTGCTGGAGAATCCCGACCTCATTTCCACCCGCGTGCTGGAGAAGGGACTGGACAGCGGCACCGCCTACGAAATCCTCTCCATCGACATCGCCGACGTGGATGTGGGCGAGAACATCGGTGCCAAGCTCCAGGCCGACCAGGCCGAAGCCGACATGCGCGTGGCCCAGGCCAGAGCCGAGGTGCGGCGCGCCCAGGCCGTCGCTGTGGAGCAGGAGATGAAGGCGAGGGTCCAGGAGATGCAGGCCAAGGTGGTCGGGGCCCAGGCAGAAGTGCCTTTGGCCATGGCCGCGGCCCTGCGCGATGGCAACCTAGGCGTCCTGGACTACTACCGCATGGAGAACCTCAAGGCCGACACCGAGATGCGCAGCAACATCGTCGGCGAAGAGGACAGCACCGTCCAGTAGCAGGCAATCGCCTGTGAGGCAACTATGGAAAAGCTGATCATCCCCATCATCTTCCTGGTCATCATCATCGCCAAGGCGGTGCGTGCAGCCCAGGAACAGAGCCAGACCCGTACGGGCGGCAAGGACAGCGGCGACGGCTGGTGGGAGGAGGAGACCCCCTCCTCCCCATCGCCCTCTCAGAGCCAGGCCGCTTCCCGAAAGCCGATCATCGTGAAGGAGGAAACCAAAACCCGGCCGGAGCCCAGCAGCCACGTCCGGGATATCCTCCGCCAGTTGCAGCAACAGGCACAACCCGTGCCTGTGCCGACACCTAAGCCGCAGCCCGTGCCCGTGCCCGAGCCCGCCGCGCGCCAGTACCTTGACGAGGCGCGCGTCGAGCGCGAGTTGACCCAGGCGGCCCAAGAAGCCGCGCAGCAGGCCGTCGGTGATATCTACAAGCACAGCTTCGGCAAGGCCTTCCCTGCCGAAGAGGGGCAGGGGAAGGCTGTGCTCGGCACCAACCAACGCCTGCCCATCCGCGTCCGGGTGCTTGGCAGAGCGAACCTGCGCCGGGCTGTCCTGATCTCCGAGATCCTCGGTGCGCCCAGAGCCTTCGACGTCTAGCTGCTCCGTTCTTACCGTTCCATTCTGGCCCGACCCGATTGGCTCACCGCCCCGGGTCGGGTCGGTTCGCTGGCCTGGAATACGTACGAGCCGGTCTCGACTCCATGCTATGGTACCCAGGAGAGCTGGCGGGCGTTGGCTCCATGAACAGATCCTTCGGATAGAGAGCCATGACGGTCCCTGGTCTTCTGCCCCCTCGCTACCTCCTGACCCATGCCGGCGTGACTCTCCGGCTTGAGTGCATCTTCCCTGGCGACGAGCGGAAGGGACTAGTCCCAGCCTATCATTTCCGCATCATCAACGAAGCGGATGAGGACGTCGGGAACATCAGTTTTCGAGTGGATGACACCCCCCACCTCATCCACTTCGCCGGCCACATCGGATACGCGGTCGATCCGCCGCATCGGGGTCGGCACTACGCCCTCCGTGCCTGCCGGGCCCTTGCACCCTTCGTCGCTGAGATCAAAGGCTCCGCCATCATCACGGCCGATACCGACAACACCCCATCGCTCCGCACCATCGAGCGTCTCGGTTGTCAGTACCTCGGCAATTCACCCGATCCCGCCAGCGTCCCCAAAATCAGTCGCGGCTGCCCTCTGAAGAGACGCTACCGCTGGACCCCAAGGCCCGACGATCCGGCCGGCGCGTAGCCTCGGAGGATCGGGGGGCTCACTCTACCATCAGCGTTACCTGGGCCGAGGCCAAGCCGGGAGAGGAGATGGTGAGCATGACCGGTCCGGCTTCCTTGGCGGTGCGAAGAATCGCAAGGGCTTTGCCGCGGAACGCGTGCCGTGATGCCTGCTGGAAGCTCTCGACCGAATCGGGGCGAGACGAAGCCAGGGCAGCAAGAGTGGCGGGGCCTTCGACGGTGGCCTCGACCAGATTCTCGGCCACCGGGTCGGGGCGCCCGTCCGCATCAAGGAACTCGATGGTGACGAAGGCAAGATCCTGCCCCCCGCACCGCAGGAGCGAACGTTCTGGCGTCAGCCGGAGGCCGACCCGCTTACCGACCGTCTCCAGGCTCTGGCTCACGTTCCCGACGCCATCTACCAGGCCAACCGCTTCGAGCGTGCCAGGTTCGTACGGCACCTTCCACTCCTGGGTATGGGCGTTTTCAGCCGAGAACGCCTTGGCACCCAGGGACTGGCCATTCAGCCTCAGCTCGACCTCCTCGCAGCAGGAGTAGACGACCACGTCCATTTCCTGACCTTCGCGACCTGCCCAGTTCCAGGACGGGGACACGTCGTCGAAGTCCCAGCCGCTCTTCCGAGGCGCCCCGAAGGTGGGTTCGGGATGGCGCACGAAGAGAGCCAGCGTCTCCGCCTCGTTCCAGAGGACGCCGCGGTACCGAGACTGGGGCCGCCGGAACCCACAGATGTCGATATCGCCGCAATAGGCGACGGTCCAGGGGAAGCTGTCGTGGAAGCCGAACCAGCCGATACTGGCCTCGCCCAGGTAGTCGAAAGAGGTCCAAACGAAATCGCCGACCACGTGGGGCAGGCGTTCTGTCAGGGACCAGAACTCATGGGCCCGCTTCGGGAACGTCTCCGTGCCGCAGATCACGCGACCAGGGATGCGCTCGTGGTCGGGCTCGTACTGCTCGGGACGGTAGTTGTAGCCGCCCACATCGACGATGGAGAGGATCCCGTCGTGCTGCTTCCACGGCACGTTGAAGAGGCCGTTGATGTCCTTCTGCCCTTTGGGATGGAGCCCGATGGTGGTGGCTCGGGTGGGGTCGTGTCGCCGAATGGCGTCCACTAGCTTGCGGGCGGTTTCCGTGCCGAGCAAAGTTTCCTGTTCGGGGATCTCATTGCCGATGCTCCAGAGAACGACGGCGGGATGGTTCCGGTCACGCAGCACGATGCTGGCCATGTCGATCTCGCCCCACTCAGCGAAGAAGGCATGGTAGTCTTGCGGGTTCTTGGCTCGGTTCCAGTGGTCGAAGGCCTCGTCGATCACGAGCATGCCGAGCTGGTCGCACGCATCGAGGAAGGCAGGGGAGGGCGGATTATGCGCGCAGCGGATGGCGTTGAAGCCGGCCTCCTTCAGCAGGCGAATCCGCCGGTATTCCGCCACGTCGAACGCCGCTGCGCCGAGCGGCCCGTTGTCGTGATGCACACAGCCGCCCTTCATGAGCGTGGGCACACCATTCAGCCGGAAGCCATTCTCCGCATCGAACTGGATGCTGCGGATACCGAAGACGGCTTCTGCGCAGTCCACAGGTCCCTCGCCGAGGCGGATCTCCGTCGTGGCGGTGTAGAGGCTGGGCGAATCCGGCGACCAGAGATCCGGGGTGCCCACAAGCAGGCGTTGGCGCAAGGGAACCAGTTGGCCAGCCTGCACGTGTGTGTGGACAGTCTGGGTGGCGACCGATTCCCCCGCCCCGTTTCGGATCGTCACGTCGACCATGACGTCAGCCGCCTCGTCTCCCGTGTTCGCCAATTCGTTCGAGACCCACACGGTGGCTTGGTCGGCGGTGACTTCGGGGGTGGTCACGAAGGTGCCGTTCTCCACCACGTGGATGGGATGGACGGCGGTCAGCCAGACGTGACGGTAGATGCCCGAGCCGGAGTACCAGCGGCTGTTCTTCCCGGGGTTCTTCGCCTCCACCGCGATCAGATTGCTCTCCTCGCCATACCGCAGGTGGGGTGTGATATCGTAGGAGAATTCCGTGTAGCCGTAGGGGTGGTTGCCCAGGTGTTGGCCGTTGATCCACACATCCGCGTTGCGGTAGACCCCGTCGAATCGCAGGAACAATCGCTTCCCCTGGAATGCTTCAGGCAAGAGGAAGCCCTTGCGATACCAGCCCGTGCCGCCGACCGAGAAGCCCTGCGACTGCTTGCCCACCGCGCCATCGTAGAATGGGCCGGAGAATGCGTCGTTGCCTGGCTGGATGTCCTCGATGCTCCAGTCGTGCGGCAGATCGACCGCGCGCCAGCCGCTGTCGTCGTAGCCGAACGTGTGCGCATTGGAGAAGATGAACGCGGGACTGGTCACCGGCGCTTCGCGGTTGACTGCAAACTGCCAGTCGGCGTCCAGACAGATCACATCGCGGGTAGTTGACGGGGCGGGCAGTGAAGTGGGCATGGCGAGGGATTCCTGGCAACGTGGAACTGGGGGATGATGGCATGGGGGGGAATCGTGGCGCGGAGTTCAGCGGGGGCCTCCCCTATCTGTCTCCACCAATCATCAATCTGAAATCATCCATCGCACATCTCTTGGCGTGCCGCCAGGCGGCGGAACTCGGTGACCAGTCGGGATACGCGCTCCGGGCAGATGGGGTTGGTCCAGTGGCCGCCTT
>JABGQJ010000410.1 GCA_018648945.1 Victivallales bacterium | reverse complement strand
TGTCCTGCAAGGTGAAGAGATTCCTGGTTCCGAAGAAGGAGCAGCATTTCGGGGTCATCTTCACCTATGACGATGGCACCAGCCTGCGGATCTACTGCCGGGGGAAGTCCATCCACTACTGGGACCAGTCTGCGGGCAAGACCCGCGAGCATCGCCGGCTGGGCGTCGATTTCAGGGCTCCGCTGGAGGCTGGCGAGAATGCCCCGTGGACCGTCCTGACCGTTCTCACCGAAGGCCCGTATGTCCAGGTCGATGTGGGCGGCAGACGGATCGGGACGATCCGCCGAGAGACGGCTTCGCTTCGGTCCGCCAAGTTCTACGCCTATCGCGTTGATTGCGGGTTCGACGATATCCAGTTCGCCCGCGTGATGCCCGACGCCAAGCCCGCCAACCAGGCCGAAGCGCCCGAACTGGCCCTGTATGCCGCATTCGACGGCACCACTGCGATACAGGGCTCTGTCGGTAAACGCGAAGCCCGCGCCGCCACGGGACTGAGCTTCGTCGCCGGCGTACGCGGGCAAGCCGTGCGCGTCCACGCCGCAGACGGGACCAAGCCCCTGCTCGACTATGCCGCCGGGGATGCCTTCAAAGGGACGGGCGGAACGGTCATGTTCTGGTTCCGGCCGGAGTGGGATGGCGCAATCCAGGACCAGAAGAACTTCCCCTGGTATGGTCTCTTTGCCGCCCGCAGCGAGGACGGCGAGACGCCCCTGCGCATCTGGCAGTGGCACTGGCTGCGCGCCGACCTGTCGCGGGGCGAGGAGGCGAAGAGCTTCTCCCTCTACAATCGCTGCCGGGGCGGCTGGCTGAAGGGCGACTGGCGGCATGTCGCACTGGTCTGGAACGAGGATGGCTGGTGCAAGATGTATACGGACGGGGTGCCCTACGAGCGTGGCTTGACCGGGGATCGCTACCTGCCGCAACGGCAGCAGGCCGTGCTCGATGCCGTGACCACGTTCAGTATCGGCTCGCGGTCCGGCAACCCCCGGGGCATGAGGATCGCGGATGGCGCCTTCGACGAACTGCGCATCTACCGGACCCCGCTGTCGGCGGACCAGGTCACAGCCGAGTACCGCAAGGCGCTGCCCATTGATCTGATCGTGGAGCGACGCTTCGTGAAGGCCGGGGAAGAGGGCGCGCTGACGCTGGCGCTGTATCCCGGTGGCCGCATGGTCATCCCCGCAGTGGGCCAGGAGGTAGCACCCCCGATTGCCGTCACCGTGCAGGCGCGGCTGCTGGCGGCAGCAGGCGGCGAGACGCTCGCCGAACAGAAGTTCAGCGGCAAGGTCACGGGCGAGACGCTCGTTTCTCTGCGCGTGCCCCCGCTCAGCGCGGGGGACTATCGGTTGACTTGCACGGTGAGCCACGGCCAGGCGACCGTCCAGCGTTCGTTCCCCATCACGGTGTATGCGCTATCACCCGGGGCCTCGCCGAGCCTGGACGAGCTGGATTTGGGCAAGGCCAGCCAGATTTTGAGCTGCGCGGACCCCGCGTCGAACACCACGGTGCTGAGCAATGTGCCGACCACGCTCGGCACGCTGGCTGGCGTCGCCTACCGTGAGGCCGGTTCGGCGAAGGCCGACCGGTTCGCCTTCGAGATGGTGTTCCCCGAAGAGCAGTTGCACGGCCCGCCGGTGCTTCTGGAGATCGCTTGGCCGGACAACAAGCCGCGCTCGACGGGACTCTACATGTACCCGGAAGCGAAGAGCAAGCAGCACCGGGATCGTCTCGAAGGGGGCATCCAGAGCGGCGACGAGTATCCCCTGAGCGGCACCATGCGCGCCACCCGCTACCTCTTCTATCCCGACCGCAAGCGCTACCTGTTCGAGGCCCGCACCATGGTCCCCGGCATGCCGGCCGCGGTCGCCACGGTCACGGTCTATCCCCTTCGCGCGCCCCTCCCGCACCTGGCCGTCGCGACCCCCAAAACCATCCCCCACCGCATGCTGGGGCACTTGGATGAAGACCAGAGCTTCGAGATGCTCTTCCGGAGCAATTCCCAACCTGCCAAGGTCGTGCGCCACCTAGAGACCCTCTGCGACTACCTTGATTACACGGGGCAGGAGCTCGTCTCCTACCCGCTCCTTCGGTACCATGCCATTCACTACCCGGTAGCCGGACCCTATCCCGGCGGCAACTTGCGTCCGGAGGGCTGGATCGATCTGTTTCTGCAGGTCTTCCGAGCGCGGGGCAAACAACTCATCGGTACCGTGAACCTCTACACTCTGCCCGAGCTGGATCTGCTGCCCAGCCGGATCGATGCGCTGATCGACGCGGGCATGTTCACCCGCAATGCGCAGGGCGACCTGGTCAGTGGCTGGGGTGGCTACGTGCCAAATCCGGCGCATCCCGAGGTGCGGTCGGCCTTCCTGAAACACGTGGGGGAAGTTCTGCGCCGCTACGGCCCTAATCCGGCGTTCGGCGGCATCGATATCTGGCTGAATCCCACCTGGGCCTTCAAGTCCCTTGAGCATGGCTACGACGACGTCGCCGTGGCCCAATTCGCGGCCGAAACCGGCGTGGTCGTGCCCGGCGGCAAAGGCCGGGAACGCTTCCCGGCGCGCCATGCATTCCTGACCGGTCCCGCCCTGGACTCCTGGCTGGCTTGGCGCGCCAAGAAGACGACAGAGACGGTCGCGGCGATTACCCGCCAGGCCACCGCGATTCGGCCCGGCCTCCGCGTATTCCTCCCCCTCCCCGTCAGCCCTGCGGACACGACGGATCCGGCGGCCCACTACTACCGGAATCTCGGCATGGATGTGGCCGCGCTAGGGAAATTGCCCAACCTGGTCCTCGTCGCCCGGCGGAACCCGGCCGCCTACCGGCACCAGAAGCACTGGGACACCGCCGAGACCCGGCATGACGAAGCCCTCTTCGACCGGGCGAACACTGCCGTCTTCCAGGCCCCCGGGCAAGCAGCATCTGCCAGCTACCTCACGTACTTCGAGAGCTTCAACGACTCCCTCAAACCTGATCCCTACAGCGGCTACTTCCAGAATGCCGATGTGAAGGCACATGGCCGCTTCTTCCTCAGGGAATTCGCCTATTGTCTGGCGACCATGGACACCACCCGCATGCTGATCGGGGCGCAACCCCTTGGCACGGCGGGCCGGGACAAGGTCACGCGCGAGTTCGCCCGCGCCTACTGCGCATTGCCAGCCGTGCCTTTCCAGGACGTTGCGGGTGCCGGCGATCCGGCCACCGTCCGCTGGGGCGACACGAAGGAAGGGCCCTACGTCTACGCGGTGAACACGCTCTGCTTCCCAGTTGCCGTCACCTGTCGTTTCTCGCGGGATGCGCAGGGGATCGAGTTGGGAACGGGGATGGCAACGCAAACCGAGGGCAAGGCCCTGGTGATCGAGCTCGCGCCTTTCCAGTTGCGTTCCTTCCGGTTCCCCCCGCAATCCCAAACCAGGCCGACGCGGATGGAGACGCGCATACCCGCCGAGACGGTGGCCTGGTTTGCCGAGCGGGTGGCCACAGTCGAGACTGGGCTGAAGGCCGTCGCCGACACCGGCACGGATGTTGCCGCCCTGTCCCAGCACCTGACGGCGCTCCGCAAGGCGTGCGCGAGTGGGGCCTACGCCGAGGCACATCGCCTGCTCTTTGCCAAGGCCATCATGGAACTGGGGAAGCTGCGCGAAGCAGCGGCGCAGGGCTATCTGAAGGAACAGGCGCAGATGCTGGCGCGCAGCGCCTACGCCGTGAACTGCGGCCAAGGCGGCGGCACCTTCTACCGCGGGAAGAAAGGCACGCTCTTCTTCCCCGACCAACCGTTCAAGGCAGGCGGCTACGGCTACGTCGGCAGCTACAAGAGCGTGACCCGGTCCGTCGCCGGGCTCGTCGGCACCACCGATCCCACGCTGTTCGCGACCGAGGCCTACGACTTCAGCCGCTACCGCTTTACCGTCAAGCCCGGCACCTACACCGTGCGACTCCACCTGAAGGTCGGCTACGAACCGGGTGCCAAGCCCGATGTCTTCGTGTTCAACCTGGATATCGAGGGCAAGCGCGTACTGGACAAGGCAGACCTGTTCCTGCTCGGCGGCAGCGACTTCAAGAAGGCCGTCATGCGGGGGTTTCCGGGGATTGCGGTCACTGACGGAGTGCTGGATCTCGACTTCGGCGCGGTCGCCGGCCACAGCTCCACCGCCCGGCTCTGCAATGCCATCGAGATCATCCCGGCGAAATGACCCGATTCCGAATCTCTGGACAAAGCGGAGGCCGGCTCCTCAACCCCAACCGGGGTTGCGTTCCAGAGCCCCAGGTTGGTGCACAGCGCCTACCTGGGGACCACGTCGGCAGCAGCCGTCAACCCCAATCGGGGTTGCGTAATCCCCGGACGTGTACCGTCGCCTCAATACCCGGCGTGGGGATACGGAACCCCCGTGGGGTTCGGGGCGGGGACCGTGGACCCGGGGTAGCGCCTCGGAGGCGCAACCCCGGGCTCTGATACGCTGCCCCGTTGGGGCAGAAAGGCGAGCCCGGATTCCTCGACAGATCTGGACTCTCGGCGGCCTATTTCGTCCAATTGGCGCGGAGATAGTCCATGTACTTCAGGCAGATATCGGTGGGAATGTTGGCAGGCATGTGATTGCCGACGGCCCAGATCAGGCCAGGACAGCGGTCGGCCAGCGCGAGGGTCTGGTCCATCTCCCGCTTCACCGCTTCCCAGCCATTGAAGGTCATGGTGCGGCAATCGACCGCGCTGCCGACGAGGCAATGGGTCGCACCGAAATTCGCCACCACCCATTCGAAGGGGTTCATGACCTCAAAGATAAACCCTTCCGCGCCCTGCTTGGACAGGTCGTGCATGAACATGTCGAAGCGACCGTCGCTGCAGAAGATCACCTTCTTCCCCGCCCGATGGAGGACGTCCCAGAACTCCCCGTAGAAGGGGATGATGACTTGCCGGTAGAAGTCGGGATGCATGAATGCCCCCTCGGTCCAGACGAAGTCGTCGTGCTGGATGAAGACCTCGATGGAGGTTTCGGCCCAGGCCTTCACATGGTGCATGGTCAGATCGCGGAAGGTGCCCAACACCTTGGCGAAGCGCTCTTGGTCGGCCGCCGCCATCAGCAACATGTCCCAACCAAAGGCTTGGATGGCCCCGGAGATGATGGACTTGTAGTAGCCGCCCGTGCAAAGCTGCCCTGGGTTGGTATCCATGTTGCGCTGGTAGGAATCCTCGTAGAAGCGCACCAGTTCCGCAAAGTCGGGCAGGCCATACTCCTCGGCCGCGTCGAAGGCGAGGACTTCCTCGGGGTCGGCGAACGGACAGCTCATGTGTTCGCGCCGATCGCTACCGTTCTCCGCATAGTCCGCATGCCCCATGTCCGAGACGCGCCCGCGTTGGCCCCAGGTAACGGGCCCGTCGTTCACGCCGAAGAGGAAATCGACCCCCCACAGTTCATTCAGCTTCCTGGAGTCCGTCGCCGGGTCCACCCGCTCTTCGAGCACGGCGTCAAGGACGCCATGATGGTAGGTAGAGACCGAGTATTCGGTATGGGCGATGCGGGGATTGGGGCGCAGATGGATGGCGTTGCGGGCAATGTCGCGGCTCATGGCATGGCTCCGGGAACACGGTTTCTGGCTAGCTTGGCAGACGCATGGCTAGTATGCCTCGGTACGCCTTGAGGGTCAACGGAGTGCCCGCATAAAAGGTAATGCCTCAGTCACGAGTGACGGTCCCCCTCGGTGGGTGAGCGAGGCGCTGGTCTGCACACCCGTCCCCGACTGTTGGTCGGCGCGCCAGCGGCGGCGGTCGCGTTGGGGAGCGGTACTCCGCTCTCCAACGCACTCACGTGGGGTCCGGGGAGACGAGTCTCCCCGGCGGGGTACGGGCTGGCCCCGCTTCCCGACCCCACCCGTGACTGAGGCATTACCACAAAAAGGCTCTCGCTCAGGGCTTGGCTGACAGACGAAACGCACCGAGGTAGAGGATGCCACCCTCACGGCTGGTGCTGGGCTGGAACTCGATCTTCTGGATCGGCTTGGCGCCAGCGTAGCTCTGGTCACCGACCTTGAGCTTTGCGAAGGGAATGGGGAGGGTCCGCCACTCGGTGCCAATACCGAAGGTGGCACTGAAGCGTTCACCCGAAGGGGTGTAGGCCTTGATCTCGAGCTTGCTGGGTTTCGCCACGCGCACGTCGAGACTGAAGGCGTCGCGGTCCTTGCAGTTGAGGGCACCAAAGTAGAGCCCCAGACCAACCCATGCGGGTTCGCCGATGTGCTTGTAGCTGATCTTGCGGACCTTCCGGTCACCGTCCTCCGCTGCTTCGCTGGCGAATTCACTGCCCTTGTTGCTGTAGTGGTAGGATTCCTTCTTCTGGCCGAAGTCATGGATACGCTTGCCCAGCTTGGCATCGGCTTCGCGGGCTCTTTGGGCAGCGAGTTCGGCTAGCTTGGCAGCCTCGATCCAGGGCTTCTGCCCAGTGCGAACACCCAGATACTGATCGATGACGGCCATCTGTGGGCGGTCCTTGCCGTCGCGCGGTTCGAGGGAGAGGGGGTACTTGCCCCACCACGGGCCGGCGGCCCAATAGGTCCCGCCGAGCTGGTGCTTCTGCATCTCGGCGAGGGTGTGGTCCAGCACCACCAGCCAGCGCGGATCGTTGTTGGGCACGCCGAATTCCCCGATGAAGCCTTGCACATTGTGCTTCTTCAGCCACTTGATGAAGGGCTGCAGGCGATCGACGCCGACGGTCGGGTAGGCACCCTCCTCGTCGTAGCTTTTCCTGTAGGAGCCGGAGTTGTTGCGGTCGAAATACTGGTGGGCTTCGTAGACCAACCGGTCTGCGGGATCCTTGAGCAGGAACGTGCCGTTGATTCTCGGCCAAGAATGGGCCCCGCTCCAGCCGTCGCCGCAGACCATGATCGTGTGGTCTGTGTCCACCTTGCGGATGGCATCGACACAGGTCTGGGCGGCAGCTGGCCAGAGGCCCTTCGTGCCGTGCGGTTCGTTCATGATGCCAT